>DURM01000026.1 GCA_012837335.1 Bacillota bacterium | reverse complement strand
CCACCTGATAACTTCCAGGAATTGTCGCGTGGGGCACAACATCTGCTCCATCGTCTCCTGCCCAAAACACAAATGACCAGCCTTCCTCAGGCTTTACCTCCAGAGTTACCACCGTGTTGGCAGCAATTTTGCTGCCTGCTCCGGATAAATTGACACTGCCTTTTCCTTCAACTTCCACCTTAAGTGTGTAAAATGGATCTTTTCCACCACCCACACAGCTTGTAAAGAATACCAATACTAAGACTGCAAACAGACACATGCCGTGGGTACTGCGTCTTGCACTTCTAGTGTTGCACATTAGGGTGCCTCCCTCTTATTAAATAAGAACAAAATGCGTGATTAATCACCTAACTACAACTGTTTTCCAGAAAATCCTGCGTATATTAGTCCATAAACCACAGCTTTATTTTTAATGAAAAAAAGCCGGGATTGCTCCCAGCTTAGAAGTATAATTCATTGTGCTTTAATAAGTCAGGCGTTCTCTGCCGCTGCACTCATATAAACCCCTAAGTAGGTCTTGTTCTTTTCATCAATTCTGCTCAGCATCCCAGCATCATAAGCTTTAACCAATGCTGCAGAAACTCTCCCGAACAGAAATAATGAAGTAACTGATGTATCAAAGCTGCTGTGCAGGTGCACCGGAATGCGCGGTTGCATCAGCTGTTTTACTTTCCGGTACGTTTCCCAGTTGTTATCCAAAACCTGATCATATAGTTCCAGCGCTGTTTGCTGCAGTTCCTCAACCTGCTGGTTGGTTAAAAGCGGAAACGTCAGTTGGAACTCACCATTGATTTTTCTGATATACCCCTGCTCAACACCTTTGACCAGCGCTTCTTTTTCTATATCTGTAAGTGCGTCAGAGGACAAGGTTTTAAACGCTATCTTCCGGCAGATCTGGTAGTCTGTCTTGTTAAGCTGTTTAGCACTGCTGTAGTCCATTCCCAGTAAGACAGTGCTGATGCACCACATCTTAATACCATCTATGGTTGAGCTGTACGGACCGATCAGAAACCAGTTGTCAACCAGATCTATTTCTTCTTTCGTGTGCTGAGAACGGTCAAAGATCTCTCCCCCGGTGCAGATCCAGCGGCCGCCGTGGGGCCTGATGGGGAGCTCATTCCAAGAATGCCAGCTGCAGTTTTCATTCATAAATTTCCCACTTAGAGTGCCAATGCTGTCGGGGATAAGCAGCCACAGGAGCCGCTCCCAGCTGAGATCAACGTTTTTTAAGATATTCATAATCCGATCTTTGTTGATCTCCAGGTGAGTGATTACCCGCTCGATAAACTGATCGGTGCATTCCCTAATTTCCTTCAGCACCGCAAGAATCTGCGCTCGGTCAATGATGATAAAATCGGTCTGCACTGCATCAGCTGTTCTGCGGAGCAATTCACCGTCTAACAGAAGCTGCACCTCTTCTTCTAAATACGGACGGGCTATGCCCAGTTCTTCAGACAGCTCCTCTATTGTTTTTGGCCGCTCATAAGCAGCCAGCAGGAGATTCTGCGGAATGATCCGATCTGTTAATGAAAAAGGTGAATCGTCATTTCCCTGTTTACCATTAATTCCAATCACTAGCCTGCTAGGATTATAGCTTTTTTCACCAAAGTTGCGCATCTCACCCATTCCTCTCTTTAACTGCTTGCGGGCTTCAAACAAACGCCACTTAACTGTACCGGGAGATACACCCAAAAGTTCGGCAATGTCACCGCAGCTTTTGCCGTGAAAATAGTAATAGACTATGGTTTTGCGGTGGCTTTCAGATAAAAATGACAGTTCTCTTCGGAGCAGTTGCAGTTCTTCTGCTTCCAAAAGCGCTGCGTCTATCTCACGCTCGCAGCTGATCCCCCATACCTCATCTAAACTCTGGTGGTGAGTCCATTTTCGCATCCAGCGGTAATAGGTGTACCGAGCGATAGACCACACCCAGGCAGGAAAACTGTCGATTTTCGGATTGCGCGCCAGCGCTAAGTGCAGCTCGGTAAGAATCTCTTAAGCTAAATCCGCAGCTTGATCATAATCTCCGACTCTGTTTACTGCCCAACCATAGATTTTTTCTAAATAGTCACGGCGCAGGACCTCCTGATAGTTAAGCTGGTTCATCTGTGTTCAAACCCCTTCTGTTGAGAGCTCTCACTAAGATAGTGTGGGTAATGGCAGTTAGGTTGGAAAAAACTGATCTACCCTTTTTTGAAGCAAAACTCCTCAGCTGTGATGACTGTGATCATGCAGAGGAGTATTACTTAATATAGATTGAACTAGATTCTATATTTGTCGTTCAGCTCTTGCAGTCTTATGCCCATGCGGTTTAGAGTCTGGGCGATATCGGCAAACTGATCAATCAGGGCATACTGCTCATTTGCGGCGGCACTGATTTCTTGGCTGGCGGTATTAAGCTGGGTAATGCTCTGAGATGCCTGTTCCACAAGATCAGTAACTTTAGTCACCGTGTCCATAATCCGCTGAAGCGCCTCGCCGCTTCTGGATACCCGCTGACTGGTTTCATCAGCCTGCTTAGAGCTCTGGGACATACTCTCCACCGCATCCTGAGTCTCTCCTTGAATCGCCGCGATCAGCTGACTGATTTCCTTGGCCGCCAGTGATGACCGCTCCGCCAGCGTCCTAACCTCTTCGGCCACAACTGCAAAACCTCGTCCTTCTGCTCCGGCGCGGGCAGCCTCGATCGCCGCGTTTAGAGCCAGAAGGTTAGTCTGCTCTGCCAGTTCTCTAATCACAATCACGATCCGCTCAATCTCATCGGAGCGCTGAGCCAGAACCTGGATAAAGTCGGTCAGCCTGCCCATCGCTGCGCCGAGCTCTTCTGTCCCCTGCACAGCTTCAACTACCACGGCATTTCCCTCTTGGGCAGCAGCAACAATCTCATTTACTGCGGCTGAAATGCTTGCCATTGCTGCCGCGGCGGCAGCAAAATCATCCGCAGTGTCCGAAACATGACTAGTAGTAACCTGAGCCTGTTCCGCTGAAGAAGCCAGCTGCTGACTGGCCGAACTCATTTCATTAATCGCTTCGGCTTGAGAACCGACCATTTCTTTCAGCGAAGCAAGCATGCCTGAAAAAGCTGATACTAAACTTCCAACCTCATCCCGACTGCTTACTTCCGGGATAGTTACGGTAAAATCACCTTCAGCAACAGCTGCTGCTGCCTTGCCGAGTTCCTGGAGAGGCAGCAGAATCCTGCGCACTAAGTACAGCAGAATTCCAATAAACAATACCGAACCAACGACCAGAATAATAATCAGCTGCAGGCTCTGACGCATAATCAGATCCTGGTACGCCGAAGTGTCCTGATAAACCCCTACAACCGCAAGCTCGGCGCCATCATAGCTGATCACCGGTAGAAAGCTGTAAGCCCAGCTGCCGGAGTTTGCTTTGGCATCATCAAGACCCGGTGTAAGCTCCAGCAGCTCGGAAGCATTCATAACACCTGCTGTCGCAGTTAACCGCTCATAGCCGCTTTCTGTTGGCACAAACACTGCCAGTTCCACACCAGCTGCAGCATGGATTTCTGTTAAAATCGCTTCTGTAAAAGGGATATTTGTTTCTACTGTACCAACCACTCGATTCCCATCTTTAATCGGCGCCCAGCCCCGCATACCCATTCCAAAAGGACCGCGGTCAAACCCCCAGATTGCTCTGCCCTGCTGTCCCGCATCAAGAATTCCGCCGCGGCTCTGCACATCACCATATAAATTGGGATTCTGTCCCCTAACCAAAGACGTATCATAGGGAGCCCGAACATGGAGCACATCAACACCGAAAGCGGTGTGTACCTCTTCATAAATCGATACTACTGTATCAACAATTTCACTACGGTCTTGATTGCGCGCTGCTTCGATAATCTCAGGCATACCTGCTACCGCCATGGAAATTCCCAGCGCCTTCTCCGCTGTACCAACCAGCCTGCTTTCCACTATGCTTTCAGCAGCCTTTAGGCTGTCATGGACCATAGCATCAAAAAGCCGCCGCTGATTTGTTAACACAAATATCCCTACGGTAGCTACTGTCAGCACCAATACTGCGATGATTACTGTAAACAGCTTCGTCCGCAGCCCGATTCCGGCTGCAGCTCTGCGAAGTCCCTCCACATGATTCACTCCCATTTCCATAATTTACTGCTGATATTGATATTCGTTTTCAAGACATCGAATCCTGCACTGAAAAGCTAGTTGGGGTTTTCCAAGCTATCCACTGCTAAAAAAAGCCGGGATTCCTCCCAGCTTCTGTAAAGCCTATATTTTGCCATTTCTTACCTGATGTTTGGAGCCAGCTTATTAATTCCAAAATCATGTGTGGTGATCACCACGTTGAGATCCGTGGTTTCCCATCCATAGACCGCAGCGTAGATCCCATCCCCTTCCCACTCATAGGTGTAGCTGTAATTATCGTCATAGAGCGTAAATTCACCATAGCGCTCGTTCAAAAGATCGATCAGTTCGTGGGCAGGAAGCACTTTCTCATGGGGATAAGGTTTTCCCAGCTTAAAGAAAACTGCGGTCAGCTTATCATTGAGGAAACCATAGTAGATCAGAGATTCTATGCGGATTCCGTCAAAACTGCGCTCAGGAGATCTGCTGAAATACCAGCGCAGTCCCAGTTCGGAATAGTCATAAATAAGGTTGGGAAAGTCTGAAAGCTGATCGCCCAACCGAATCTCGCTGATCACCGGGTCCTTCGCCGTTCTCGTTAGAGTTTTTACCGGTGCAGTTCCTTGGTTTTGAGGTTTGTTTATTGTCTCTTTGACAATCGGACCTGCCCATACTCCCAAGTGAAAAAAGATCACACCTAAAACAGCGATCACTACCAATTTCCCGGTCCTCTTAGTGCTCTGCCTGCCTGTTGAGTTTGCTTCCACAGCTGGGCCTCCTTAGCCTTACAACTTTGTTTTCACCATCGAGTGCCGTGCTTAACCAAATATATTCAAAATCCGTTCAGCCACTGGACCGCCAAACCAATACCCTAGAAAGAAAAAGATGATTGCAATTGATACCGCCGAAAGGATTTTTTTACTATCTAGTTTTTTCATTCTTTTCACCTCCCTTTCTAATTTATGCTATCAAGTTCGGCGGATTTGAAATTTTTTCCTTTCTAAGAGTAAAAAAAAGCTGGAGTTGGTCCCAGCTTTTTCTAACTTCACACAGCAGCCTTTTTGTACTGCCCCGCATGCAGCTCTGCGTAAACCCCTCCGGATTTAAGCAGTTCTGTGTGGGTGCCGTGCTCGTGAATCTTGCCGTCGATGATCACATAGATCTGATCCGCGTGCTGTATAGTTGACAAGCGGTGAGCAATGATTAAAGTAGTCCGGTCCTGCGACAGCTCCATTAGGGCTGCTTGAATCTCATGCTCCGTAATGCTGTCTAAAGCTGAAGTAGCCTCGTCGAGAATGAGGATCGGTGGATTCTTTAAAAACACCCTGGCAATGGAGATCCGCTGCTTCTGTCCGCCGGAAAGCTTAATACCCCGCTCGCCTACATAGGTGTCATACCCATCAGGCAGAGTCATAACAAACTCATGAATCTGCGCTTTCTTGGCTGCTTCAATCATTTCCTCTTCCGAAGCATCCGGCCGGCCGTAGAGAATATTGTCCCTGATTGTACCGGTAAAGAGGAACACATCCTGCTGCACTACCCCGATATTCGCTCTCAGGGCTTCTAGTTTAATGCTGCGGACATCGATGCCGTCAACATAGATCGCGCCTTTGGTCACATCGTAAAAGCGCGGAATTAAGTGGCAGAGAGTAGTCTTTCCTCCTCCCGAAGGACCAACAAAGGCTACGGTTTTCCCTGCGGGAATGTTCAGGGATATTTCCTCTAACACCTCTTCGCTGTCATCATAGCGGAAAGATACCTTTTCCAGTTCAATGCTGCCTTTAAAGCCCTTTGGAGCAACAGCATTGGGGCTGTCAACAATAGTCGGTTCTACTTCCATCAGCTCTGCAAAGCGCCTAAAGCCGCTCATGCCCTGCTGATACTGCTGGGTGAAGTTGATCAAGCGGCGGATCGGCTGCAGGAAGTAGTTGATAAACATCAGGTACGCGGTAAGGTCAGCCAAATCAATCTGGCCAATATACATAAAATAGGCGCCTGCGCCTAAAACCAAAACATTCAAAAGGTTAGTAAGGAAGTTCAGTCCGGAGCTGTATTCGGCCATGGCGCGGAAAGCTCGGCCCCGGGCTTCCCTAAACTCATTGTTGGCCCGGCTGAATCTTGCTTTTTCGAAGTTTTCATTCACAAAGCTTTTCGCTACCCGAATTCCGGATAAGCTGTTTTCCACTTCTGCATTTACATCAGCAACTCGTTTCCGCTCTTCAGTAAATGCCTGGGACATTTTTTCCCGTCTGCCGTAGGCAAACCAGATGATAATAGGAATAAAGGCAAAGGCAATCAAAGTTAACGGTACGTTAATAGTGACTAGATAAGCAAACGAGCCGATCAGCATCAAGGTTGCAATAAAAATGTCTTCCGGACCATGATGGGCCAGCTCGGTCACATCGTGGAGATCGTTAACAATCCTGGACATTAAATGCCCTACTTTAGTGTTGTCAAAGAACTTGAAGTCCAGGGTCTGGAGATGGGAAAACAAATCCTTACGCATGTGGTACTCCATCCTCACACCCACTAAATGGCCCCAGTAATCTACAATGTACTGGGCGATCAGCCTGATCAAATACAGGCCAATCATGACTCCCACCCAAATAGCTACCGCCCGCATATTGCGGTTAGGAATGAAATCCTTCATAAACAGGCGGGTAATGATGGGAAAGGTCAGATCTAACACAGCGATTAGACTGGCGCAGGCCATGTCGATGAAAAACATCCGTTTCTCGGTCTTGTAGTAAGAGATAAATCTTTTTAAAGGCTGCATCTTAGCTGATCACCTCGTTTCAAAATTCAATGCTGATGCATCGAGCAGGACAAATAATCTTCAATCGCGAATAGTGGATGGTCAAGATATCACTAATGGAGGTTATGATATGGATAATGATTTAATTCAAGAGTTCTACCAACAGGCAGTTACCTATCTGCCCAAACTTCCAGCAGCGATCATTGTAATTGGTGTTGGAAGCTTACTGATTAAGCTTCTTAAAAAAATTGCCGGCAGACTAATGCAGCGCTTTCACTTAGAAGCCGGCGTGATTGGATTTGTTCAAGCTTTTATTACCTTTGCCTGCTGGGTCCTGCTGATTTCTGTCGTCTTTGCGGTTCTGGGCTTGCCTCAAATCTCGGTCGCCTTCTCCGGCAGTATCGCTTTGATTCTGGTAGGAGTTGCATCGAACGCCAACAGCATGATTCAGGATTTACTAGCCGGCATTTTCCTCATCGCCGACCCGGATTTTAAGGTAGGCGCAGAAGTTAAAGTCAGCAGCGTTGAAGGAACCGTTGTTAACCTGGATATTAAAAAGACCAAAATCATGGACGCCGATGGCAAAATCCATGTGGTTTCTAACAGAACTTTTGACTCATCAATCTATATTATTGATGGAAAGGTGCGCGACAACTCTTAGTTGTCGGCACCTATTTTTTGTACTTGCAGTAAGTTTGTGCTGCCCGGTGTACCGGTTTTAACGCCGGCGCTGATGGCAACAATATCTCCATCCTTGACAAAGCCCTGCTGTTTAGCAGTGTTTACCGCTACATCAATCAGGTCTTCAAGGTTGGTTGGTTTCTGAGCTGCAAATGGATTAACACCCCAGCTCAGCATCAGGCGGTTTACCACACTCTGGTTGGGACAGACCGCGATGATCATGGCTTCCGGACGATACTTGGCAATTGATCTAGCAGTTGCACCCGATTGAGTGGAGCAGATAATCGCCTTGGCATCTAAGTCAGAAGCTGTCTGACAGGTAGCCAAACTGATAGCATCAGCGATATTCTGGCGCTGATTGCGGCGTCTTTTTTCCAAGCGAGCCTGGTAATCCATGGTCTCCTCGACTCTGATGGCGACCCGGCTCATTAAAGAAACAGCTTTGATGGGATATTTACCCACTGCAGTTTCACCGGAGAGCATTACCGCGTCGGTTCCGTCTAAAATAGCGTTGGCAACGTCAGTAATCTCGGCCCGGGTTGCCCGCGGGTTGCGGATCATGGAATCGAGCATTTGGGTTGCGGTAATTACCGGTTTACCCTGGTCGTTGCACTTTTCAATAATCATTTTCTGGGCCATCGGCACTTCTTCTGGCGGAATCTCTACGCCCATATCGCCTCTGGCAACCATGACTCCATCAGCTGCAGCTACAATCGCATCGATGTTGCGGATACCTTCGCCGTTCTCAATCTTAGCGATTACCGGCACATCCCCGCCGAAGCTGGCAATTAACTCTTTCACAGCCATGACATTATCAGCGGTGCGGACAAATGAAGCTGCGATAAAATCAACGCCGTTTTCAACACCAAATTTGATGTGCTTGATATCTTCTTCGGTCAGCGGAGGCAGTTTGACATCTACTCCCGGTAGGGTAACGCCTTTCCGCGACCCGATGGAGCCGCCTACCAAGGCCTTGCAGATTACCTGTTTGCCGGTCTTGGAAACAACAGCAAGTTCGATCAATCCATCATCGATGTAGATGGTGTCACCTGGGTGAACATCATCGACTAAGTACGGATAGTTGACAAAAATTTTGGATGGTGTTCCCACGCAGTATTCGGTAGTAAGGATAAGCTCCTGACCTGCTTCGACATTGAACTTATCTGGTTCAAGCTCGCCTAAGCGGATTTTTGGACCTTTAATGTCCAGGAGAATGCCTACATTAGCACCCAGCTTTTCTGAGCATTCGCGGATCAATTTGATGCGAGTGAGGTGCTCATCGCTGGAACCGTGTGACAAGTTTAATCTTGCTACGTTCATGCCTGCTTTGATTAAAGCTTCGATCATTTCTGGACTGTCAGTTGCTGGCCCGATTGTGCACACAATCTTTGTTTTGCGAATCATAATTCCACTCCCAATTAGTTTATTTACAGTGTTGATAGAATTTCAGCTAAATGGTAATACTCCATGTCAATGGACTTGGTTTGGGCTAGAGCGTAATCCAGATCAAAGGCTCGGATCTGTTTTTCGATCTGCCCTACCATTTTACCTGATTGTCCCTGAGCAATCAAACGCACAGCTTGATACGCTAAGCGGCTGGCCAAAATCCGATCGTTGACGGTTGGACTGCCGCCCCGCTGAATATGACCGAGAATCACGATCCGGGTTTCGTATCCGGTGTATTCTTCGATCTGTTTGCCGATCGTAAACGAAATGTTTTCCACCGGCGGTTTGAGGTTGAGTCCCACACCTTCAGCGAGCATAACAATATTGTGGCCTTTACCCACTTCATAAGCGCGTTTGATTCTAGCGCAGACATCCTCTAGATCATATTTTGCTTCAGGTATCAAAATTGAATCCGCTCCGCACGCTAATCCGGAGTATAAAGCGAGGTAGCCGCAGTGGCGTCCCATCACTTCCACTATGTACACGCGCTCATGGGAGGAGGCGGTGTCGCGAATTTTGTTGACCGCGTCCATCACTGTGTTTACGGCGGTATCAAATCCGATAGAATAATCGGTGCAGGGAATGTCGTTGTCAATGGTTGCAGGAATGCCAATCACTTGGATATCATGCTTGGCCAATTCTAAGGCACCCCGAAACGAGCCATCGCCGCCGATCACGACCACACCATCAATGCCGTGCTCTTTAAGATTATTGACAGCCTGTTCAACTCCTGCCGGAGTCATAAACTCTTTAGAGCGGGCGCTTTTCAGCACAGTGCCGCCCCGCTGAATGATTCCGGACACGGATTGGCTGGTCAAACGCTCGATTTCATTGTTAATCAAGCCGTGGTAACCGCGGTAGATACCAAAAGGCTCCATGTCAAAACTTAAGGCTGCTCGCACTAAAGTACGCACAGCCGCGTTCATCCCAGGAGCATCTCCGCCACTGGTTAAAATCCCTATTCGTTTTGCCATAACCAATCTCACTTTCTAAAGTTTTATTCGGCTTTCAGCCAGCTTAATCTCCTGAAACTCACCTATCCTGCGAAAGCGCTCTAAACGCTGTTCTACCAGCTGTTCTGGTGGAATCTTTTTCACCTCAGATAACGAGCGGCGCAGAAAGGCCTTGATCTGCCTGCCGGTTCCTTCATGGTCTCGGTGAGCTCCGCCAAGAGGTTCAGTAACGACATCATCTATAATACCAAATTTCAGTAGGTCTGTGGAAGTTAATTTTAGTAATTCAGCCGCCTCCGGCGCTCGATTAGGATCTTTCCATAAAATTGTAGCACACATTTCGGGAGAAATCACTGAATACCACGCGTGTTCCAGCATTAAAATCCGATCCCCGACTCCTAATGCTAAAGCACCGCCGCTGCCCCCTTCCCCGGTAATAATGCAGATAATCGGCACCTCTAAAAATGACATCTGCTCAATGCATTCGGCAATCACCAAACCCTGACCCCGCTGTTCGGCACCAATACCCGGGTAAGCTCCCACCACATCAATTAATGTGATAATCGGTCGGTTAAATTTTTCCGCCTGCTTCATCAAGCGCAGCGCTTTGCGGTAGCCTTCCGGATGGGGCAGACCGAAATTGCGGGCAATGTTTTCCTTGGTATCCCGCCCCTTCTGGGGTCCAATTACGGTTACCGGCTCACCTTCAAATGCGGCAATCCCACCGATAATGGCCTGGTCGTCGCCGAACTTGCGATCGCCGTGGAGTTCAAAGAAATCATCGAAAACTAATTTGATATAATCGGCAGTTGTGGGTCGATCGGGATGGCGGGCCATCCGCACCTGCTGCCAGGGAGTTAACCGCTCATAGATCTCTTTTCTCAGTTTATCAGCCTTGCGCTCA
The DNA here is from genome assembly GCA_012837335.1 of Bacillota bacterium. Classification (NCBI taxonomy): domain Bacteria; kingdom Bacillati; phylum Bacillota; species Bacillota bacterium. The sequence continues at coordinate 15,607 of DURM01000026.1, read as the reverse complement.
AGCTCGTTGAGCTCTTCTTTGAAATCAAGACCCTGCTCGTAGACAAAACTCCGGAGTTCTTGAATCTTGTGTTCAAGTTCCACCAGTGGTTTTTCCCATTCAAATACTGCTGCCACCTTGGTTCACCTCATAAATGAAAACTCAATATTTTCCCGATGGTATCTTTCAACTCTAACCGCGGCACGATTCCATCCAGCATTCCGTTTTTCAAGGCGTATTCAGCCGTTTGAAAATCAGGAGGCAGCTGCTGGCGGGTTGTTTCTGCAACAATTCGCGGTCCGGCAAAGCCAATCAGCGCTCCAGGCTCCGCAAGGATAATATCACCCAAACAAGCAAAACTGGCGTAAATGCCGCCCATAGTGGGATGAGTAAGCACGGACAGATAAAACAGACCGGCCTTTTTAAACCTGCCCACTGCCTGGGCAGTCTTGGCCATCTGCATCAAGCTGAAAATTCCTTCCTGCATGCGGGCTCCGCCCCCACCGCCAGAAATAATCACTACTGGCAGCTGTTTGGCAGCACCGTATTCAAAGCCGCGGGTAATCTGCTCCCCAACTACACTGCCCATGCTGCCGCCGATAAAACTAAAATCTATAATTCCCAGCACACAGCTATGGCCTTGGATTTTTGCTTCGCCGATTAAAATCGCATCATCAAGCTCCAGTTTCTCTTGAGACTGGGCAATCTTCTCTTCGTATCCCGGAAAACCCAGAGGATTCAAAGATACCAGCGGTTCAGCAGGCTGAAATGAACCCTGATCCACCAGCAACCGCAGCCTGTCTGCCGCTGAGATCCGAAAATGGTAACCGCATTGGCAGACATACCAGTTTTTCACTAGCTCTTTATGGTAAATCAGGGAACCGCAGGTTTCGCAGCGGGTCCAGAGCGGATCACCGGCATGGGATTCATCTTTTGAAGTCGATCTAACTGTAGCATACTTTGGCTTGCTTCGGAATACACGTAACATCCAATCACCTTCTCTTACGAATTCAGTGCCCGGACTAAGAACTGCCAATTGAGCTGGAAATAACCTCCATAGCATCTTCAACTTCAGACTCGGGAACCAGAATTTCTACGCTGGCCGCGGCACCGAGGTGGGGAGCTCCGATTGGACGCAGCATCACCACAAAACCTTCTTTATCAAGCAGTTCTTTCAGCATATCAGCGATTGCGCGATTGGGAGCAACATAGACTACGGTCCACATGCAAATTCCTCCTTGTAGCATGCCGAAGATTTACTCGCCGGAGTTCGTGGTGCCAATTCCGGTAATAATCTTGGCCTTGCCTCTAACTTTAATTGCTGATGTGTGCGATGTGAACTGGGCAATCAAAACTTCGCCCCGGTCCAGCTTTTCAGTATGATGAAACTTCGTATCCGGTCCCCGGGTTAAGCCAAAAATGGTCACCCCATTCTCTAGGGCTTGAATCATAACATAATTTTGTTCGTTCACATCAATTTCCTCCTCCCATTTCTCGCTTGCCCCTGCTAATTTCCATATTATCCGCTAAAACCCTGCTTCGCCATGGATCGATCCAGTGGACGTACTCTGTCAAGTCCGCTAAGGCGCTGAGCCAATCAAAACCTGCATCTACCCACAAACTGGGATCGATGATCTGGATCAAATCCTGCCCGAGCACAAACAGCACCGGAGTGCTGCCCCGGGATTTCACTAGAGTATCTCTTAGTTTTACTGCCTGCTTTGGAATGGGTTTGATCAAAAGCAGCGGTTTAAGCGGCAGAATCAGCTCTGCGTCAATGCGGTTCTGGTAGAACCTGCCAAAAAACGCTGCCAATTCCCCTTCCTTAATTAGATCATGCCACAAATTACTGCCTTTTGGCAATAAAAATCTCCAGCGCCGGTTCTCGCCTTCCAGAATGCCGGCAACCGACTGTCCCAGATCTTTTACATTTTTGATGTGGCCGGCAGCGTATCGGCCCAAGCTTGGTTTTAACCGCTCTAAAAAAACATGCCATCCGGCCGCTGGATGCCCAGTTAGGTAGATCCCGACCATTTCTTTTTCCTTTTCCAAAAGCTCGAGATCACTTCCAGCCGGCAGCGGCTGGTTTTCCAACCGGGCGATTTGGCGCAGCACTTTCCTGCGCTCACCAAAGCAGTCCAAGGCACCGGAATACGCCAGGGCCAGTTTCGCGTTGAGATGCAGGTCAACCCGCTGAAACAGATCGAACAGATTGGTAAACTCACCTCTGCTCCGCTCCGCGACTAGTCTTTCTGCTTGACTGTAGCCGAAGAACTTAAGGCTGCTGAAGCCGATTCGCAGGGATTCCGCTTCCACACTGGCTGAAACCTCTGAGAAACGGATATCGGGCGCAATCACTCTTATGCCCCGCAGCTGACAGTCTCGATAGATCTCGCCGAGTTTCTCGATATCCACAGTATGGCGGATCAGCCCTAAATAAAACTCTAATGGATAGTTTGCCTTAAGGTAGCTCGCCTGCCAGGTAATGCGGGCATAGGCCGCGCTGTGCGCTTTATTGAAGGCGTAATCGGCAAAGCGATCAATCTGGAGAAACAGCTCGTTCGCGGCTCGAAAATCCAGTCCGTTTTGCTGACACCCGGCCACAAACTTAGCTCTCAGCTCCTGCATCACCGCGTGATCCTTTTTACTCATGGCGACCCGGAGCAGATCCGCTTCTTCTAGACTTAAGCCGGCAATCTCGTGGGCAACCTGCATCACCTGCTCCTGGTAGACAATCAGTCCATAGGTTTCAGATAAAATTGGTTCCAGCTTGGGATGAACATATCTAACCGGCTCCCTGCCTTCCCGCCGTTTAATATAAGTTGGGACCTGCTTGAGGGGTCCGGGCCTTCCCAGCGCAAGCACTGCCGCCAGATCCTGAAATGATTTTGGCTTAATCTCAGGCAGCAGCTCCTGAAACATACTGCTCTCCAGCTGGAAAATACCGAGAGTTAAACCCTCTTCCAAAAGTTGAAAAGTCGGCTGATCATGATCAGGAATTGCCTCTAAGCTGAAATTTGGTTCCTTTTTCTGCACTTCAGCTTCAATTTCTTTCAGGACAGTCAGGGTCCTTAACCCGAGAAAATCTATCTTTAAAACACCCAAGTACTCTAAATCATCCATGGCAAGCTGAGTAACATTAACACCATCAACTTGATTAACACCGGTGTAGGCAGTCACGGGCTTGGGGGTAATAATCACTCCGGCAGCGTGGGTCGAGAAGTACTGTTTGAGTCCAACTAGCTGCTGCACTAATTCCGGTTCAGCCCTGCCGTATACTTTAGTTATTTCATTAACCGCGCTTTTATAACCGTAGGTTCCATAAGTGCCAATTCTTGCAGTGTGGTCTTTACCAAACCGCTTAATGACATATTCAATTACCTGCTCCCGCTTATCGCCGCAGAAATCCAGGTCGATATCAGGAAGATTGCGGCGCTTTTTATTTAAGAACCGCTCGAAAAAGAGATTGTGCTCGATGGGATCGATATCAGTGATGCCTAAACAGTAAGCCGTTAAACTGCCGGCAGCGCTGCCTCTGCCTGGTCCAACGGGAATTCCTGCTTCTTTGGCATAGCGGACAATATCCCAGACGATCAAAAAGTAGTCGCTTAAGCCCATCGATTCAATTACGCCAAGCTCGTGCTGAAGCCTTTCCGCAACTTCCGGCGTAACCCGTGGATAGCGCTTAGCTGCTCCTTCCCAGGCTAAGGCAGTTAAATCATGGGGCTTGGGCAGCTGGGGAAAGGCAGTTTCTGCTTGGAGCTTGACCGAGCAGCGCTCCGCAATCATCATTGTATTTTTTACCGCTTCCGGATAGTCCCGATAAAGTTCTGCCATCTGCTGGGGCGGCAGCAGGGACAGCCCGCTTTGTTCCTGTCCCAGTACCTTGAGAAGCGGTTTTTGCTTATCATCAAGATAGGATAACCGTGATCCGACTGCAAAAACCTGTGGAGGCAGTTTTTGATGCAGTTGTTCCGCTCGTTGGCGGCTGGTGGGATCAGTGAACGCAAGCTCAACAAAAAGTCCTGCAGCTTCAAACAGCCGGGACAGTTTCCCATACCCTTCCGGAGCAGCTGCTGGATCCTCAAAGTTTACCAGCCCAATAAGTCCGGCTGTGAACCGGGCAAGGGTATTCAGCCCAACCGGCTTCACCTCAGATGCCAGCTTCAGCAGATTTTGGTAGCCCTGGTCATTTTTCGCAAGCAGTGCCACCCGACTGCACCCCGGCAGACCGGAAAGATCAAGCTCAATACCTAAAATCGGTTTGATACCAGTTTGGTTACAGTGGCGGTAAAACTCCACCAGACCGCCCATGGTATTATGATCTGTTAAGCCTAACGCCTTATAGCCGAGCTTATAGGCCTTTTTAACTAAATCCTCGATTTTAATGCATGATTCCAGCAAAGAGTATTCGCTGTGAATATTCAGCGGCACGAACATGAGTATCCCCTCACATTTTTAAATCACCCCGGGCATATAGTTGCATGAGGTGATCCTTTGTATGTTTCTGCGAGTTTCCCGTGAAATCCTGTTAGCCTTCTTTTCCGCATTCGGTGTTTTAGTAGGCGGTTCAGTGATCGGATCCTTTGCCGCCTTTTTTACGCAGACTTCACCATTTGCTATGATGCGGGAACTGGTAAAAGTTTATCGCATCTGGGCAATTGTAACAGCGATCGGTGGCACCTTTCCCATGATTCGCGTGATTGAAAGCAGCCTGTTTAACGGACAGCTGATGGCGTTGGTCCGCCAAGCGGTGATTATTATCAGCGCTCTGTTTGGCGCCTACGCCGGGTACTGGCTGGTAATCACCCTAACTGGAGGCGAATGAAATGAACCTGTGGTTAATTAATAAACGCAAGCTCCAGTTCGGTGCAGCCTGCTTTATCTTAGGTTTCGCAATCGGAACTGCTGCGAGCATTTTCTATTCTGGCGCTGTGATTGATGAGAAAGTGATCGAGCTGGACACCCTCTACAGCGAGTTGAGCGAGCGCACCCGCCGAATTGAAAAACTGGAAGAAAGTCTGGCGGATCAGCGCTCCCGCATCATTAAGGACCTGAAGGTTGTGGTAACTATCAAAGATCCCCATCTCAACCTTAAGATTTCTGATGCGGTGCGGCAGATCTTAAGCGACCTAATTGGCCAGGAAATCGCTGGTCTCGATCCGGGCTTAATCCGCAGCATTATCGATGGGCGGATTATCTATATCAGCGGCGAGCCCTATACTTTACATCTGCAATATCTGGTGGTGGCGGAAACAGCGGTGCTGGAAATCTCTGCGGAAGCAGGAAGTTGAGCAAAGAAATAAGAGGGGCTGTCCCCTCTTATCAGATTCTAGTTTCAATCTGGGCAAAAGCATCAATGCCTTCGTGAGTTTCCACCCGCTTAATATCGGCTCCTAAGCTCCGGAGTTTCTCTTCCAGTTTCTCATAACCCCGATCGATAATATCCAAACCATAGACTTCTGTTGTTCCGGCAGCAGCCAATCCAGCAATTACCAGTGCCGCACCGGCTCTCAAATCAGTAACTTCCACTGGGGCTCCGGTAAGCTGCGGCACGCCTCGAACAACGGCGGTTTCCCTTTCGACTCTGATGTCGGCGCCCATCCTTCTCAGCTCATCAACATAGCGGAAGCGGTCAAAGATGTTCTCCCGAATCACACTGGTGCCTTCCGCTATACTCATGCAGGCCACTAACGGCTGCTGCAGGTCGGTGGGAAACCCGGGGTAAGGAGCGGTTTCTAAATCAATCGCCCGCAGTTTCTCCGGAGCAATGATCCGCACCTCGGTGGCACCTTTTTCCACAATCACTCCCGCTTCCTCAATCTTGCTTAAAGGTGAGCGGAGATGTTCAATCACAATATCTTTAATGACTACATCGCCGCCGGTCATCGCCGCCGCAAACATATAAGTGCCGGCTTCAATTCGATCGGGAATAATTGAATATTCAATTCCCCGCAGTTTTTCTACACCTTCAATCCGGATCACATCGGTACCCGCCCCGCGAATCTGGGCGCCCATACCATTTAAGAAAATTGCTAAATCCACAACTTCCGGCTCTTTGGCGCAGTTTTCTAAAACTGTCGTTCCTTCCGCTAGCGAAGCGGCAATCATCAGATTCACGGTTGTTCCCACGCTGGAGCGGTTGATGTAATAGTTTGTACCTACCAATCGATCACAGCGTGCTTTCATAAATCCATGCTCAATGGTAACATCTGCTCCCATCTGGGAAAAACCGCGGATATGAAAATCTACCGGCCTTGAGCCGATAGCGCAGCCACCCGGTAGGGGTACTTCCGCCCGACCTAACCGCGCCAAGAGCAATCCGGCAGTGTAAAATGATGCCCGCATTTTCCGCACTAAATCGTACGGCGCTTGATATTTGTCTAAAGTGGAACCAACCACATGCAGTTTCCCTTCCTGGTCAAACCAAAGATCCACACCCAGGCTGCGGAGGATTAGACAGATCGTTCCCACATCGCTGTCCTTAGGAATATTATCTAAAACGCATTCTCCCTCAGTAGCCAGCGCGGCTGCCACAATAACCGGCAGAGCACTGTTTTTTGCACCGCTGATCTTAACTTCACCCTGAAGGCGTCTGCCGCCCTGAATTACTAGCTTAGCCATCTTTACCCACCCACTCTCATTCCAGATTTCTCAAATACGAACCGACAATTTCTTCGAGCAGATCATTGCGCTCGATCTGCTGAATTTTAATTCTTGCATCGTTATGAGAGGTAATGTATGAAGGATCGCCAGTTAAAAGATAGCCGACAACTTGATCTAAAGGGCGGTAGCCCTTCTCTTCCAAAGCAGCGCAAACCTGCTGAAGAACCGTTTTTATATCAATGTTATCAGCGTCAACCGCTGAAAACATGCGAGTTTTATCGGAACGCTCCACAACCCTTCCTCCTTTACCTTTAGTATGTCTACTGTTAGCAAAAAACAGTCAAGTTTATGCTAACATGTATAATTTCAATTTCCATGCAATATTATCCTGCTCACAATAATATTACCCCTCATAATCAGATCATTGCCCCAGCTAGAACCAACTTTTGCTATAGCAGGATCGCTTCTCATCCTGCCCGAAAATATTGTTTAGAAGGAGCTGAAGCAATTGCAGAACCGATCTAAGTCCAAATTCCTACTGTTAATACTGATCCTATGCGTTTCCCAAACAGCTGGCGCCACTCAATCACCAAGAGTTGCTCTGGTTCTCGGCGGCGGCGCCGCCCGCGGTTTCAGCCATATCGGTTTAATCCAAGCCTTTGAAGACCACGGCGTCCCCATCGACCTGCTGGTTGGCACCAGTATGGGAAGTATTGTTGCCGGAATGTACGCTGCCGGCTATTCTGTTGACAACATGAAAGAGATCATCGCATCCATTGATACTGCCAAGCTGATTGATGTTTCTTTCCCACCTCGCGGCGGTTTAGTCAATACAGCCAGGTTGGAGCGATATCTCGATACGCTGTTAATGCATAAAACTTTTGACCAATTGGATATTCCCTTTTACGCGGTGATTACGGAATTAGTATCCGGTAAAGAGGTTGCCGCTCACCAAGGTCCTGTTTCCCAAGCTGTGCAGGCCAGCATGTCCATACCCGCTTTATTTCAGCCTGTAGAAAGGGATGGAGTTTATTACGTCGACGGTGGCATGAAAAACGCAGTACCGGTCAACACGGCCAAGGAGCTCGGAGCAGATGTAGTGATCGGTGTTGATGTCAAAAAGGAACTGGAAACCATTGATCACGATTCGCTGCTGAACAACCTCCAGCTGGCACTCTGGTTTATGATTGACGGCTATGTGGAAATTAACACCGCAGATGCCGATGTGATTGTGGTGCCGGAAGTAAAATATGATTCCTATATGGATTACCAAAAAGCCGAGTTTTTTATTGAACAGGGCTATCAAGCCGGGCTGAAGCACATGGACGCAATAAAAGCTGCGGTCTTAAGCAGCGATCCCGACTTTAAGTTTACTCCGTACAAACAGCAGGGATATGCGCCAGAAGAACTAGCTGAGATTCACGCAAGAGCTGAACAGGCTGCCTTGGCAACTCCACGCCCGTTTGCACTGCTGCCGGAAATCACTTTTGCCTCAGAGCCGGGACAGAAAACTAAGCTGGGAATCCGAGCCCAAAACGGTGCCTTAGGCTGGTTTAACCTTGGTTTTCGCCGCGGCCTGCCATTTCATGGAAGCCGCAGTGAGTTTTTTATCGGCTGGAACAGGCCGCATACGGCTAATGCCGAGCTGTTCATCAGTCCTGGGGAAAAGCTTCATTTCGGCTTCAAAGCAGCTTTTCCTGTTGGCGACATGGGAGAACTTTCGGCGTCTTACCAAAACCACGGTGATTATCGCTGGCGAGTTCAGTTTGCCCACCCTGCGGTCATTCACTCTGATCACTTCCAGCTCGGGTTTGCTCCTAACCTGATGATGCCCGCTGATCAGCAGAGCCTCTCAGCTGGTCTTACTGGTTTGATCAAATACTATTCCAGCGCTGAATTCTATCCCCTGATGGAAGTCACCCTGGCAAAACCCTATTTCTTTGGCCGTTTCGATGTTCAGACAGAGGTAAACAGCTGGATGCCGGAGAACAAATACCAGGTAGGGTTGGGAACAGAGTTTAAACTTTTCGGTCTCTATCCTCTTGACTGCTATCTGGGGCTGGAAATTGGAAATCCAGAGGAGCGGTCTTGGCGGATTGGACTGCGTGGGGAGGAATTCTAATGCACCGCATGTTTGTTGTTCTCGCAACAGCGCTGCTGCTCTTAGCTGCTGCCTTAAATGCGCCGGTTCAAGCCGAGGATGTTATCATCTGGTATTTACCCCACCCAGATGATGAAACTTTGGGCATGGCCGACAGCATTTATCAGTCGGTGCTTGCCGGGAACAGCAACTTTTTTATTTACTTCACTAAAGGTACTAGTTCGCTCGCTCGGTTCAATTTACGGGGACCGGACGGCAGCGTTTACCGCCTGAGCAAAAGCGAGTTTGGCCGAGCGCGAGCTGCAGAAACCCTAGCAGCCCTGGCTGTGCTGGGAGTCGCACCGGATCAGGTGGTTTTCTTAGACTATCCCGATGGCCGCATCCCCCAAGCGGATGTGGAAGCCATTATGCGCCTGTTTGCGGTTCGCTATCCAGGAAGCATTCACCGCACTGTGCATATCAAGGATACCCATCCTGATCATCAAACCTTAGCTAGAGCTTTAGCCACCGTGGCCCAAGAAGAAGGCATTGATATCAGACCGGAATACTATCATGTCTATCTCCACCGCAGTGGACTGCCGCTGGAGCAGGTTGGCCGCAAACCAGTGCTCCATCCCCAGATCCGCGCCCTGGCCTTGGCCGAATTCGGCAGATGGGACCCAGAAAACAACCGCTACGGCATCGGCATGCGCTCCACCAGGGACCTATTCGAGGCGGTCAGCATCAGTCTCTATGAGTACGTTGATACCGAAATTCCCGTACCAACTCTGCAGCGCATCCCCGTTAGCGCTCAGATTGTCCTATCCAATCTGAATTTCGGCGGTGCGCTTGGACTTGGTGACCGGATTGTGGTTGAGAGCAGCCTCGATTTTTCTACTTCGGCCTTGGAATTGGGTTTAGGCTGCCGCTTTAAATCCAATCTGCCTATGACCGAAATTGCAGTCGGCGGTGGATACCATTTCGACCACCAGAAGCCCATCGCCTCAGTGCGAGCCGAAGTAATGGACTATTTTACGATTACCATTAAACATCTGTTTCAAACCGGAACCCGTTTAGGGCTCGGCATTGCGGTCCAGCTTTTTTAGTCCTTTGAAAAGGAATCCCGCGGCAATTATTGAATAAATCAATGAATGATCCATGAAGGGAGCTTATTAACATGGAGCAAAAACGCCTTTATTTATCTGATGACAAGAAAATAGGCGGAGTCTGCGGCGGAATCGCTGAGTACTTTAATATTGATCCCACGATTGTCCGTCTGCTGTGGATCCTCCTTACCCTAGCTAACGGAGTCGGCATTCTGCTGTATTTGATTGCCTTGTTTGTAATTCCTGAAAGTCCTTACTCAGGGGAGCCCAAACCGGAAGTGATTATTGAGCGGGTGCGGGACACCTTCTCTGGTCACCAGGACGGCCAGAATTCAGCTGCCCGCAGCTTTGGCATCGTGCTGATCATTATCGGCGCAGCAATTCTTTTGGCCAAGTTTATTCCCTTTATTTCGTGGACTGTTTTTGTCTCGCTGGCTTTGATCGGTGTCGGTTTATTCCTGATTCTGCAGCGCCGGTAATATCAACTTCTTCCGCTTGCGCATAAACTATTGGTAGTTCTAACACGGAGGTCCATTATGAGAATCCTGTTAACTACCGAGTTTTTTTTAAGCGGTCAATCAACCCATGTGCTTGATTTAGCAATTCAGCTCAAAAAGCTTGGTCATCCGACTGAACTAATTTTCACCGGTATTCACACCGGCATGTTCCATTCCTACTATGGACCCATGCTGAGAAAAGCAGGTGTTGTCTATCATACCACAAATTACCAGGCGCGGATCAATCAAATTGTACGGTCATTTCGGCCTGATATCATCCATTCCCACAGTTCAACCATTTTTGACCTAACCAAAAGCATTGCCCGGCTCAACCGAGTGCCATACGTGGTTACCTGCCACGGACTCGGTTTTTCTCATCCAAAATACCGGGCATCCCTTACCGGGGCGGAAAAAATTATCGCAGTTGGTCCTAACTCTGCTGAGGAAATTATGGATGAATTCGAGGCCAAAATCACGATTATTCCCAACGGTGTAGATGTGGAGCGGTTTGCTCCTGCGAAGAAGGAGAAAAACTTAAATATCTATTATGTTGGCCGCTTGGACTGGTCCAAGATTCAGCCCATCAAAAGATTGGCCGATGCTGTCGCCGCTATTCCTCAACTCAATCTGATCATTATTGGCAACTGGCAGCCTCCGGTTGAAGCAGAATTCATGCCCTGGCAGACTGATATTGAAAAGATTTTAGGCCGGGCTAATATTGTAGCGGGCTGTGGACGCACAGCACGAGAAGCCTTAGCAGCGGGCTGCGCAGTACTCTTGATGAACACCCGCTACGATGGGATTATCGACCAAAAAGCGGTTCGTCAGCCTGATTTCGATTTTTCCGGCAATCAGGGGCGCTTTAGTTTCAGCAGGCTCCGGGAAGATTTGGAAACTTTAGCAGGCAACCGCAAGCGCATTAGAAGGTTACAGCGCTTCAGCCGCGCTTATGCTGTTGATCACCTCAGCAGCCGCCAAATGGCCGAAAAAACACTGCTGGTTTATGAGGAGGCGCTGGCAGCGTATCAGAAAAAAGCGCGAATTAGCACTACCCCAGTATCAAGCCGTTTAAAAAGACCTCGGACTTAACCGAGGCCTTTTTCTTTACCAGTACTTATCATCGCGATACAGCCGCGCAAATCTTTTCAGCATCCGCAGCATCGACTCATTTTTGTTTTTAATAGTCCGCCAAAACATCAGCACTCCTATGACAATAGCGGCTAGGGAGATCAGGACATATGCCACTGTAAGCTCAAATTCGGAATCAAGCCGCAATGCAAACGGCGCTGTTACCAGCCGCAAGATTCCGAACAGCGGCAGCTGGAGACTGCTTACAAACATAAAGCGAGTTGTGATCAGTTCCGGTTCTTTATAAAAAGCGTTGATCAAATAAACTAGAAACAGACAGATAAAAATTCCCAAAAATGCCACCCAGTTATCGATCGGGCCTGCAACCATCTTAAAATAGTCCGAGAGCACATCATCAGTCATATAAAACCGCCGGATAGTCATGAGAATGCCAAAATTCAAGCCCGCGCTGATCCACCACAGCACCCAAAACCGCAGCCAATGATAAAAACGTGTCAATCTGATCGACAACCTCCCCTGCTAACGCGGTAAAGTCAATCTGCGCAGAACATCAGTGCTTGGCCTGCGGTAAAAAAGCTGGCGACTTTACTCGTTTTCCACTATACTAATTATAGTTCTGTTTCAGCATTGAACTTCCTGCTCTAAAACCAAACAAAGGAATGGTGTACTGGATTTATGCAAGAGCTGATGATTGATACTAATATTTTCGATAAAATGATTGCCGATGAGTATTTTCCGGAAATATGGCAGGCTGTCTCTTCCGGTATGGTTAAACTGCTGACCTGCGAAATCCAGGAAGAAGAGATTTCCCGGATCCAGAATCCCCGCAAGCTGCAGCTGATTCAAAGCATCCCCCGGCAGGTAGTGCCCCAGGTATCGCTGGATGATCCTGGCGATGATCTCGGCAGCGATCTCCGCATCGCCCACACTGCTGCCAAATGCGCGGACGCATTTGTAACAGAGGATAAAAAACTCCAGGAATGGTATCAGGAGCATTACCCGAATCATCCCTGCCTGAACTATCAGGATTTTCTCATCCTGATTCTCCGCAGCGTTTAGCATGATATTTATATGCTTTGCTAACTAAAAAAACCACCCACTAGGGGTGGTTTTGATTTTAATTTGGTACTCCCAAGGGGATTTGAACCCCTGTCTCCGCCGTGAGAGGGCGATGTCCTAGGCCACTAGACGATGGGAGCGAATCACATTTGTTATTATATCATGTCCTGTGAATTTTGTAAATCATTTTCCGCAAGATTAATCGGCGATTTCAACCCGCCAGTTAATTTCTGCGGTTTTATCAACCATGCCTGCAACAGAGCAGTATTTTTCCATGGAAAGACGCACACTGTCTTCTAACGCTTTACGCTTGTCCTCTAAGTTCTCACCAGTAAAAGTGTAAACAACATTAATCTTGGTGAAAACGCGGGGATGCTCATCAGCCCGCTCACCTTCCACACTGATGCTGATACCGCTGTAGGCAACCCTTTTCTTATTGAGGATGCTCACTACATCCATCCCCGAGCAGCCCGCGAGAGCCGCCAGCACCATTTCCATCGGAGAAACACCTGATCCTTCTCCCCCATGTTGAGCGGAAGAATCCATGGTCACTTGATTTTGACTACGCGCGGAAACTGCGGTAAAAGCCATTTTGCCATTCCACTGCACATCTACTCTCATCTAGTTCCCCTCCTGGTGTTGTTTGATTAATGCCAGGGCATCCTTGATCCGCTGGCAGGTCTTAGCCCTCCCTAAAGTTTCCAGCACTTCATACATTCCCGGACTGACATTGGTACCGGTCACAGCGACCCTAAGCGGCTGCATGACTGCGCCGAGTTTGACATCAAACTGCTCTTGAATCTTGTGGAACACCGGCTCTAAATTCACCTGGGTATATTCTTTAACTGCCAGCAGCTCAGTTAACAGGGCAGTCAAGATCTCACTCGCTCCATCTTTCAGGAGAAACTTACTAACTGCTTTTTCATTGTACTGAAGCTCATCTTCAAAGAAATAGTAGCTGGCTTCTTTCAGCTCCGTTAACAGCTTAACCCTTTCCTGGAGACTGGCTAAAACAGCTTTGGCTTTCCGTTCCTGCTCCGGATTGACTTCTTCGGGCAGGAAGCTCCAAGCTTGAAACAGCGGCAGGGCATAAGCGTAGAATTCATCTAGATTTAAATCCCGGATATAAACTCCATTCATCCACTGCAGCTTAGTAATATCAAAAACAGCAGGATTTTTGGAAACTTTTTCCAGCGTAAACTTGGTAATTAAGTCATCCCGCTTAAAAATGGTCTGGGAATCATCATAAGCCCATCCCAACAGCGCCAGATAGTTCACCATGGCATCGGGCAGATAGCCTTCGTCCCGGAATTGGGTTACCGAAGTTGCACCGTGGCGTTTACTTAACAGCGCTTTATCCGGTCCTAAAATCATGGGGATGTGGGCAAACTTGGGCACGGCAAAACCAAGGGCTTCATACAGCTGAATCTGCTTTGGTGTGTTGGAAAGATGGTCTTCACCCCGAATTACGTGGGTAATTCGCATCAAAGCGTCATCAACCACTACTGCGAAGTTATAGGTGGGCATGCCGTCAGATTTCATGATTACGAAATCATCGAGCTGATGGTTGTCAAACTTAACCTGGCCGCGGATTAAATCATCAACCACAGTAGTTCCTTCGTACTGCGCCTTAAATCTCAGCACCGGGGTTCTGCCTTCATCAAGGTATTTCTGCTTCTCAGCCTCGGTTAAGTGAAAGCAGCGCCCATCATACTTAGGATCGCGCTTCTTTTCGATCGCTTCCTTCCGGATTTGATCGAGCTCGTCCGGAGTGCAGAAGCACTGATAAGCTCGGCCTGATTCGATTAACTTATCGGCATATTCCCGATAAAGCTCAAGGCGCTGGGATTGGAAGTACGGGCCGTAATCGCCGCCTACTTCCGGTCCTTCATCCCAGAAAAGCTCCAGATACTTCATGGCATCCAGAATTGCCTGGGTGGATTCGTCTGTGCTTCTGGCCAGGTCAGTATCCTCAATCCTAAGCACAAATACTCCTTGATGGTGTTTAGCAAATAAATAATTAAATAAAGCGGTCCGCGCCGATCCTACGTGCAGATAGCCGGTAGGACTGGGAGCAAACCGAACTCTTACCTGATCCATGTTCATCCTCCTAAATCTGCTACACTAACTGTCGTAATAAAGTATCTCTATCTCCATAAAGATAGTCAATAATGGGAATCTCTAACATAGTATAAGCACCCGGTTTTTGTTTTACACTGGCGCGGGCGCACGCCGTCATGATCTGAGCAGTCAGGGCCGGGTTGTTGATCCGCATTTCATACCGAAACTGCTGATTGTAAGTTTGGCCAGAAACACCGCGGCGCTCAATGACAACACCATGGCCCTTATCGATCAGCTGCTCCACATCATCCACCTGGAAAACGTGAGTTTCATCATTGACGAAATAGGGATCCGCTTTGATCGCCTGTTTTACTGCTTCAAAGTCAGCTCCTGCTTCCAGCTGTACATAAACCAGGCGGCGGTGAATGCCGGTGCCGAGCGGAATCGTCACCGATAAAGCGTCAGCAACCCCTGCAACCGCTTTAACCGCTACGGTGTGGCCCATACTCATTCCGGGACCAAAATTAGTGTAGGTAACTCCTTTCGGTGCCATTAAGGAAAAAATTCCCCGGATCAGCGAATCTGTACCGGGATCCCAGCCGGCAGATACAACTGCCACGGCGTTATGCTTAACTGCTGTCTGCTCCAGCTCAGTGCGGACATCTACCAAGCGGCCGTGGACATCATAGCTGTCGACAGTGTTGATGCCTCGGGCCAAAATTTGAGCTGCGTACTCCGGAACTGAGCGGGTCGGGGTGCAGATTAATGCTGCATCCACCTCGGGAAGCTGATCGATCGCAGTGACGACCCGCACTCCTGCCAACTCCTGCGGCTGTTCTTCCCCGATACTGCGCCGGACCACACCAGCCAGTTCCATGTCAGGAGCAGCCTGAACAGCTTCCACAGCGAATCTGCCAATATTGCCGTAACCAACTACTGCTACTTTTATGCTCATGCTAACCCCCCTCTTTTATCCAGATAAGATTTCTCGTCTTAAATTAAGAATCCTGCATGCCCGGAAGAGAAACATTATCCCCGCTGCAGGTGCATTTCGTTTCACCAGCCACAGCTGCTAAGCTGTCCAGAGCAAGCCGGCGCACATGGTTCATGTTTTCGCTCATAATGGCGCT
>DURM01000025.1 GCA_012837335.1 Bacillota bacterium | reverse complement strand
TTCTTGGTGGTAATAGCGGAGGGGATCACCTGTTCCCATCCCGAACACAGTAGTTAAGCCCTCCAGCGGCGATGGTATTGCCACATCTCGTGGTGAGAGAGTAGCTCACTGCCAAGAACTAGTTTAAAAGCCTCGGATTTTTATCCGAGGTTTTTAATTTTTTTAAAGTTTAGAGGTTATGCCTTAAAGCGGAGATTAAAAGGAATTAATAGGTTAATCTAGAATAGTTTATTGACATATTATCTTGCGGAAGTGGGGGAGAATAGGCCATTGAAGAAATATGCAGTATGTGGTGTTAGCAACAGGGCAATAGGTATGTTTATTACACCAATTGTGGAGAGGTTTTCTCATAACAGCCAGGTTGTGGGATTGCTGGATATTGATCCAAGAAGATTTGAAGTCTGCAAAGAAAAACTTCCTCAGACAAAAGATGTGGCTGTTTACACGCCGGATCAGTTTGAGCAGATGATTGAAGAACAAAAACCGGATGCTCTGATCGTTGCAGGAGTAGACTGCACTCATGCGGAGTATATAATCAAAGGATTAGAGCATGATTTAGATGTCATTACCGAAAAACCAATGGCAACTACCAGTGAGGACTGCAATGCAATCTTAGCCGCAGAAGCAAAGAGCAAGGGTAGAGTAATCGTTACTTTCAACTACCGCTATGCACCAATTCATTCCAAAATTCGCGAACTGGTTTTAGAAGGCAAAGTTGGCAGAATTACATCTGTTGACCTAAACTGGTACATTGATACCTATCATGGTGCCAGCTACTTTAAACGCTGGAACCGCGAGCGGGACAAATCTGGTGGATTATCAATCCACAAATGTACTCACCATTTTGACCTGGTAAATTGGTGGATCGGGCAAAAACCGGTAGAAGTTTTTGCCTATGGTGCGCTTAACTACTATGGATCTGAAGGCGGCTTGAATCCTCGCAAAGTGGATGGCCGCCACTGCGGAGATTGTCCGGACAGCAGCAACTGCATCTATTATATGCGCTGGACCAGCCGCAGCGCTGATGCAATGCCAAAAGATGATCACCTCGGCGCTTTAGGTAAGGTTGAAAGACCCTACACTAACTACCGCCCAGATCGCTGCATTTATGATTCGGAAATCGATATTGAAGATACTTACACAGTTACTGTGAAATTTGATGAAGGTGCTTTATTAAGCTATTCGTGTAACTTCTCAACACCTTATGAGGGATACCGCTTAGCGATCAATGGTACTAAGGGACGGATTGAGACTATGGAGTTCCACGCTCCGTCACGGGTTCCTTTCCCAACTCCGGTTCAAACCATTGATTACTTCCCATTATTTGGTGCTAAGGAAACAATTCATGTAGTCAGCCGCAAAGGCGGACACGGCGGCGGAGACCCGATCTTACTCGAGGATATTTTCCTGGGTGTTGATCCAAACAGATCCTATGAAATTCTCTCCGGTGCGCTCGATGGTGCTTATTCAGTTATAACCGGCGAGGCTGTCTGGAAATCGGTTAAAGAAAACCGTCCCATCAGAATCGACGAGTTATTAAAGGCATAGTGAAAAGCTTCCCCTTAGCAGGGGAGCTTTTTCTGAGGTAAAATGGCTGATTAACCTTGTGAAGTTTTATTGAAACATGGGTATTCTTTAAGTAGACAAAAATCATGGGAGGAAACAGTATGAAATACAAAATCGAAGTGTTTGAAAAAATGCTGGAAAGCAGAGTCGTTGCCGTACTGCGCAAAATTGACACCACTAAAGTAGTACCTCTGGCAAAGGCTTTAGTAGACGGCGGAATCAATTCCATCGAAATTACCATGGATACAGAAAACGCCCTCCAAGCAATCGCTGACGTCCGCAAAGCTTTAGGGGACAAAATTGCTGTTGGAGCAGGTACTGTTTTAGATCCGGAAGCCGGCCGCGCAGCTATGCTGGCAGGAGCTCAATTCCTCGTAGCTCCAACACTCAATGTTGATTTAATTCGCTTAGGCAACCGCTACGGCCGCATGGTAGTGCCGGGCTGCATGACACCTACCGAGATTCAGCAGGCCTGCGAAGCCGGTGCTGATGTTATTAAGGTATTCCCGGCTGGAGTTGTAACCGCTAACTTCTTTAAGAACGTGCTTGGTCCCCTCGATCACATTACCCTAATGGCTACAGGCGGAGTAAGCATCGATAACGCTAAAGAGTACCGTGCTAAGGGTGTAGACGTCTTAGGTGTAGGTGGAAATCTTGTCGATAAAGAGGCAATTGCCGCAGGAGAATTTGAAAAGATTACCGCTTATGCAGCCAAACTTGTCGAAGAAGCAAAATAAGTTTGGATCGCATCTCAGCACACAAATTCCACCATCAACAAATGCAAATTTGTTATGGTGGTTTTTATTAATTTGTGGCACAATTAAAGTGCGAGGCCAACGGAAATATGTTACAATGATCGAGAATTAGAACATGGAGGAAGCAATAATTGAAGATCGGAATCATTGGACTGCCGCAGAGCGGCAAAACTACTCTATTTCAACTGTTAACTAATGTAGAAGCTAAAGCAAATCTGAGAGCTAATACAGGTATTGCTCGGGTGATGGACCCGAGAATAGCAGAGTTATCAAAGATTTTTCAACCCAAAAAGACAACATATGCCACCATTGAAATGGTGGATGTAGCCGGATTGACTGCAGGGCAGAATAAAAAAGGCAATGAGCTGTTGAATGCAATACGGGATGTGGATGCGGTAGTGCAGGTGCTGCGGGCTTTTCGCAGCGATATTGTACCAACAGCTGATGGCAGAATTGAGCCGATGCGTGATTTAACCCAGATTCAGTCAGAACTGATTT
Source organism: Bacillota bacterium (assembly GCA_012837335.1). Classification (NCBI taxonomy): domain Bacteria; kingdom Bacillati; phylum Bacillota; species Bacillota bacterium. The sequence goes on along the minus strand of DURM01000025.1, from coordinate 3,912 downwards.
TAGCAGACTGGAGTCTGCTTGAAACAAGGCTGGAGCGGCTGGAAAAAGAGAGAGTCAAGAATAAGAACTATGCCCAGGAAAAGGCAGTTTTAACTAAATGCAGAGAAGCTTTGGAAGCAGATGTACCGCTGTGGACTGTTGATTTTACTGAAGATGAGGATAAACTGATCCGCGGCTACGACTTTCTAACCCGCAAGCCTCTGCTTTTGGTTGTTAATGTTGATGAAGAGCAGATGCAGGAAGATGATTTTCCGCAAAAAGCTGAGCTGGAAGCATGGGCAGAGGAGCGCCACATTCCCATTATCGTAGTCAGCGCGCAGATTGAAGTTGAGATCAGCCAACTGGATGAGGAAGATAAGGAGCTGTTTATGGCTGATTTAGGCATCAGCGAATCCGGCATCGAAAGGCTGTCGCGGGCAGTATATGCGCACTTAGGACTGATATCGTATTTTACCGTCGGGTCAGATGAAGTTAGGGCCTGGACCATTACCGAAGGTACTAATGCCAAGGAGGCTGCAGGTAAAATTCATTCAGATATTGAGCGGGGCTTTATTCGGGCTGAGGTAGTAAGCTATGAGGATTTCATCGCGTTGGGAAGCATCGCAAAAGTTAAGGAAAAGGGCCTTTTTCGGTTAGAGGGTAAAGAATATATTGTTCAGGATGGCGATATTATCAGCTTTAGGTTTAATGTTTAAGGCAGATTGAAAAGGGAGTTGATGATGTGGATGTTAGAACAACGGCTAAACAATTAGCCGACGCGCTGGTTGGGAGCGAAGAATATCAGCGGTTAAAACAGGCGAGAGAGGAAATTGAAGCTCATCAGGCAGCTAAGATCATGCTCAGAGACTTCCATAAAAAACAGCTCGAGCTGCAAAAACAGCACTTAGAGGGCAGACCGGTTACTGATTCTCAAACAGAAGAACTGGGTAAATTATATGAAGTATTAAATATAAATCCCTATATCCGGGAGTTATTTGAAGCTGAGTTTGCCTTTCACAAACTGATGATGGATGTTCAGGAAGTCCTCAGTGATGCTATCGGTCTCGAACCACTATATGATATGGATGACGAGGAAGAAGAGCAGATCGAGGATGAGATTCAAAAAGCTACCCGAAAACTGTGGACCCCGGGAAATTAGAGGAGGAATCCATTGAAGAGAGTACGGATTGGCACAGCCGGAATCCCCACCTCTGCCAAACCGCGCACATCTAAAGCAGGTGTGACAAAGCTGGAAGAATTGGGCTTAGATTGCATGGAATTGGAGTTTGTCAGAGGAGTGCGGATGAAAGAAAAATCTGCCCGGGAACTTCGGATAGTGTGTGAAGAAGCAGGAATTGAACTAACTGCGCACGCCCCCTATTATATCAATCTTAATTCTAAGGAACCGGAAAAGATAAGCGCCAGCAAGGAGCGAATTCTCCAGGCAGCCCGGATCGGCTGGGCAGCCGGTGCGAAAAGCGTTACCTTTCATGCGGCCTATTACCATGACTCCGATCATGAAGAGGTATATGCGCGGGTTAAGCAGGAATTAGTTGAGGTCCGCTCGAAGCTTGACGATGAAGGTATTTATATCCATCTGCGCCCGGAAACCACCGGTTCGCCCACTCAATTTGGCACAGTTGAAGAAATAGTGCGTTTGGCTGTTGAAATTCCGGGTGTATATTCCTGCATTGATTTTTCTCATCTCTACGCCCGCAGTCTCGGCGCTTATAATACATATGAGGAGATCTGCGGAGTTTTGGAATTTGTTAAATCCGAATTGGGTACAGCCGCTTTAGATCAGCTGCACATGCATTTTTCGGGCATCGAATATGGACCTAAGGGTGAGCGAAAACACTTGATTTTAGCTGAAGCGGAAAATAATTACCAAGCTGTCCTCCAAGCGCTGGTTGATTACAATGTCGGCGGATGGCTGATATGCGAAAGTCCAAATTTGGAAGAAGATGCTTTAATCTTAAAGCATGAATATAATCAAATCATCCAAAAAACAAAGGAGGAGTAAAGCATGGGTAAAGCGGACATTGGATTAATTGGCTTAGCGGTAATGGGAGAAAACCTTGTCCTCAACATGGAAAGCAAAGGTTTTACCGTTGCCGTCTACAACCGAACTGTCCAAAGAGTTACGGATTTTGTTGAAGGTCGGGCTAAGGGCAAAAATATTATCGGTACTTACTCGTTGGAGGAATTGGTTGATTCTTTGAAGACTCCGCGCAAGGTTATGCTGATGGTTAAAGCGGGTCAACCGGTGGATGATTTTATTGAGCGGTTAATTCCGCTGCTTGATAAAGGCGACATTATTATTGATGGCGGCAACTCTCATTTTGAAGATACTAACCGCCGCACTAAGAGAGTTGAAGAAGCAGGACTCCTGTATATCGGAACCGGTGTATCCGGTGGTGAAGAGGGAGCTTTAAAAGGCCCAAGCATTATGCCCGGTGGTTCTCCGGCAGCATGGGAAACTGTAAAACCGATTCTCCAAAGCATCTCTGCCAAAGTTGGCGAGAAAGGAGTTCCCTGCTGTCAGTGGGTTGGCAAAGAAGGTGCCGGCCACTTTGTTAAAACTGTGCACAACGGTATTGAATACGGCGATATGCAGCTCATTTCTGAAGCATATTATATCATGAAGCATGCTTTAGGCTTAAGCGCCCAGGAAATGCACGAAGTATTTGCCGAGTGGAATAAAGGTGAACTGGACAGCTATTTAATCGAGATTACCAGCGATATTTTGGCCAAGGTTGATAAAGAAACTGGGCAGCCATTAGTAGAGTTAATTCTGGATGCTGCCGGACAAAAAGGTACCGGTAAATGGACTTCTCAGGCTGCTCTTGATCTGGGAATCGCTACTCCTACTATTACTGAGGCTGTATTCGCCAGATGCTTGTCAGCGATCAAAGATGAGCGAGTGGCTGCTTCGAAAGTGCTTACCGGTCCAGAAGTAAACTTTGAAGGCGATCGGGATGCCTTTGTTGAGGACATCCGGCAGGCGCTTTACGCATCGAAGATCTGTTCCTATGCCCAAGGGTTCGCTTTAATGCGGGATGCCTCCCGTGAATGGGACTGGGATCTAAATCTTGGTGAAATCGCGTTAATGTGGCGTGAAGGCTGCATTATTAGAGCTCAATTCCTTGAGCGGATTAAGGAAGCATTTGATGCAAATCCGGATCTGCCGAATCTTCTGGTAGCTCCCTACTTCAAAGAAGCTGTAGATAAAGCTCAACCGGGTTGGCGCAGAGTAGTTGCCACAGCAGCTCAACTAGGACTGCCAATTCCTGCGTTCAGCTCAGCCTTATCGTACTTTGATGGATACCGCCGGGAAACTATATCGGCAAATATGATTCAAGCTCAGCGTGATTATTTCGGAGCCCATACCTACAAACGTGTTGATAAACCGGGAGTTTTCCATACAGAGTGGTTGGCTCCTGGCAGCGAAGCAGAAAGCGTTCCTCAAGACTAACTGGTTCAATCCAGGTATCCCGGTTTTGGCGAGACTGGGATACCTCTCTTTTTTTAGCGGGTTCCATAAAAAATTAATAACACCCCTAACGCAATTATTAACATTTTTGCGTAGGATACTTGTTCTGAAAGTCCAATTAATCCTAGAGTGCTGACTATCATCAGCACAGTCGGTCCGATCAAACCTAAGGTTGCATTGATTTTCATTGCAGTAGATACTCGGGCGAATTTGATCATCAGCAGTGCAGCTGTAATCTCAATTGCTCCAGCTAATACACGCATCACAGCCATACTCAATACAATGCGCCATTCGGTTTGCATAAGAAGGCCTCCTTATTTAATGAGGTTAATGAATGAGAGGGGTAAGAGTGTGTATCAGAATCTGCAGTTAGTTGATCCGGAAATTTTTGAAGTTACGCGGCTTGAGACTAAACGTCAAGCGGAAAAACTGGAAATGAT
>DURM01000024.1 GCA_012837335.1 Bacillota bacterium | reverse complement strand
CTGCCGGCACCTTGGGTGAAAAGGGTTACATCGTAACCTTTAGTGGCTGCGTTTTCCGCAATACCGCGGCCGAGACGTCCTGAACCCAGGATCGCTATTTTTTTAATTTCCATAAACTAAACCTCCTATATAGATTTCATCTACAGCAGAATCTGATGGGATTCTATTTTGCTTTTTCCATAAGATATTCTACATTGCGGGTAAGAAAAACCTGCCAATTTCTATATTATTTTCGCTCCCGATAGGTATTGCCTTTTAACTTCATTGTGATAAAATATGCAACAACAGACAAGTTACGAAAGGATTGGTTAAATGGATTTTGAGACTAAGTTTGGTAAGGAAGGGCTGACTTTTGACGATGTGCTTTTAGTGCCGGCTGCTTCCGATGTCTTACCGAGTGAGGTAAGTACATCCACTAGGATAACCAAAAATGTTACATTGAATATACCGATTATCAGTGCAGGTATGGATACAGTCACCGAAGCCCGAATGGCAATAGCCATGGCACGAGAAGGCGGCCTCGGTGTCATCCACAAGAATCTGTCAATCGAAGAGCAGGCTGGTGAAGTTGACAAGGTTAAACGCTCAGAGAGCGGCGTAATTGTTGATCCATTTTTCTTGAGTCCCGAACACAGGATCTCGGATGCTTTAGAGCTCATGGCTCGCTACCGCATCTCAGGTGTTCCTATTGTGGACAAGGATCACAAGCTGGTTGGAATTCTGACTAATCGGGATTTAAAGTTTGAGGAAAACTTTGATCAGCCGATCGGCGCGGTGATGACTAAGGATAATCTGGTCACTGGTCCGGTTAACACAACTTTGGACGAAGCTAAGAGAATCCTGCACAAGCACCGGATCGAGAAATTACCGTTAGTGGATGAGGATTTTCGCCTCAAAGGATTAATTACCATCAAAGATATTGAGAAAGCCAGACAGTATCCAAATGCTGCTAAAGACAGCCACGGCCGGCTGCGGGTAGCAGCTGCAGTCGGTGTCGGAGCCGATGTTATGGAGCGAGCAGCTGCTCTGGTAAAAGCTGGTGTTGATATTTTAGTTATTGATACTGCTCATGGCCACTCTAAGAAAGTAATCGAAACTACCGAGCTGTTAAAGCAGGAGTTTGGTGCCAAGGTTGATATTATTTCCGGAAACATTGCTACAAAAGAGGCGGCAGAAGCTCTAATTGCAGCTGGGGCAGATGCGGTTAAGATCGGCATTGGTCCAGGTTCGATCTGCACAACCCGTGTAGTAACCGGCGTAGGAGTGCCGCAGCTGACAGCTGTTTGGGACTGCGCTCAGGTAGGCAGAAAGCATGGCGTTCCGGTAATTGCTGACGGGGGCATTCGCTATTCCGGCGATATTGCTAAAGCGCTCGCTGCAGGAGCAGATGTGGTTATGCTGGGCAGTCTTTTGGCCGGTACAGAGGAAGCTCCGGGTGAGCTTGAAATTTACCAAGGCAGAAGTTACAAGGTCTATCGAGGTATGGGTTCATTAGCTGCTATGAAAGCAGGCAGTAAAGATCGGTACTTCCAGGAGGATGACAGGAAACTGGTGCCGGAGGGCATTGAAGGCCGCGTTCCTTATAAGGGCACCGTATCCGAGACAGTATTTCAGCTGATCGGTGGAGTGCGGGCCGGGATGGGTTACTGCGGAGCCCCGAATATCAATGCTCTGCAGGAAAAAGCACGGTTTGTGCGGATCTCTCCCGCCGGGATGCATGAGAGTCACCCTCACTCCATTCAGATTACTAAGGAAGCGCCAAACTATAGATTTTAAGAAAGAAGCGGAAACGCTTCTTTTTTTGTGACAAGGTATCGGTGGACTAACAGGGGAATAAAATGAGAAGCGAGGTGATCAGATGGTTAATAAACGCTGGCTGTTGTTAGTGATTCTTGGCTGGATGCTGATTAATATGATCCGCATCGGTTTACCTGCAGATAATGGTGAAAATTTGATTTTCTGGATGGCTCTGCAGCAACTCTGGCTGATTCTTGGCAGTCTCATGGCTTTGAGAAACACGGTCGTTTTGCGGTGGCAGTTAAAGGATTTTGTAAGGGGATTTACAGCGGGTTTGGTCCTGTTTTTCATAATCAATTTGCTCAACCTCATAATTATCACTGGATTAAGCCAAGTTTTTGGATCCGAGCACGTGCAGAGCTGGCTGGCCCAGGAACAGGCTGGAATCAGTATGCTTTTAGGGGTTGAGGACCCGGTCAGGATTGGGTTGGCAGCGCTGTTAATAACTGTTGGAGCTTCCCTCAGTGAGGAACTTTTATTTCGCGGAGCAATGCTGAAATCGCTAGCTCAGGTAATGCCGGGAAAATGGGCAGTCTTCTGCAGCGCCATTTTCTTTGCTCTGGTGCATTTTTATTTAATCCAATTTATTCCGGTGCTGATTTCGGGCATAATTTTAGGCCGGCTGTTTACAGCCAGCGATAACCTGCTCAGACCGATAACCGCCCATGCAGTCGTAAACACTTTGGCATTATTGATCTACATTCTGTGAAACTCCTCTACATCAACAACGAACAGAATAGCTCCGCCAACTTCGATTTCAATTGGCAGATGAATTGAAGTTGGAATCTCTGCCGCTGCCTGAGGAATGATTTTTTTGCGGCGGACACAGATTCTTTTCACAATATCAATCACAGGATCAACCTGCTCATCTTTCACACCTACCAAAAGAGTGGTGTTTCCATGGAGCAGGAAACCGCCAGTGCTGGCAAGTTTAGTAGAACTATAACCTTCTGCGGATAGTTCGCGAATCAGGTTTGGAGCATCGTCGTCTTCAACTACTATAATAATTAATTTCATAGAGGACACCTCCACTAGTATTATTTGACGCCGCGTTACTTTTTCCTTTCGCCTGCATATTCTAATAACAAATACCTGCGCAAGGAGCGAGCAAAAATGAATGTTACCGTCGGAACAGTGGTGGTTAGAAAGTCCTATTCTGGTGACATTTATTTTATAGTTGTCGATATCCGGGGAGAAACCGCTATCTTAAAAGGCTTATTTCACCGCTTAATGGCTGATGCCCCCCTTGACGATCTGATCCGCGTCCCGGAGAGGAAAAAACGACAGCTGTTCCAGAAATTAGCCTATCCAACCAAAGATCTGTAAACAGAGATGACAGCGTCGGTCATTTCCTGCAGCGAAAAATGCTCTTGAGCATAGCTGGCGCTGAATTCCTGCAGTTCTGCTAAGTTTGTCTTGGAAAGATATTCTACTTGAGCGGCAATCACTTGTGGATCTGGAAGCTGTTTGGCTGCGCGGCCGCTGAAGTTGTAATGCCGCAGCAGCTCTACATTTGCTTCAGTGACAACTCCATCGAGATAATCTCCCAGAACGAAACAAGCAGCTCCTGCTGCCATTCCTTCCCGAACGCTTCTTCCAGTACCGATTACCAGATCGGCGGCTTGATAAAGCGCAGTCAAATTAACTTGCCAGCCTGAGTATGGAATTCCCAGATAATAAGGCCGCCAATTGCCTACAGAATAAACTTTCCATCCCTGCGCTGTCAGCGCCCTTACAAGTTCGGCACAGCCCGGCTCTTTTTCTTCGGTCATTCGCACTGCAATAAGAGCAGTCGGTACAGAGTGATTTCTTGGTATCTGTTCAGTTCTTAGCGCGCGTATATCTACTCCATTTTCGATCATTACGGTTTTCTCCGCTGGGAGTGCCAGCGTTTCAGCCATTTCCGGACTGATTGTGATGATCTTGTCAGCAGCTGCAAGCAGATCCAGCGGTTCAAAATCTAAATAGTGGCAGGTGGCTGCTGTCGGGATTTGATACCGTCTGCCAAAGTCAAGGGCAAGTTCTAAGGTGTGGGCAGAATGAGTATGAATCAGATCGAAGCTGTAGTTCTCCATCAGCTTATCGAGATGGTGTTGCTCAGCTGATGTGGTAAAGGGAATGCGGCGGGAACTCAGCCATTGGCGGTAAGCCGGATGGTCCAGATTAACAGCAGCCAAGAACGGCTGGTGACCTGCTTTTAGCAGTTCTGAACAGAGGGAGAACACATGGGTTGTTTGACCGTTTAAATAAAAGCGGGTCAGCATTAAAATCCGCAAGCCAAATCCTCCTTAAAACAGCAGCAATAAGAAGTAATCCAGCACCCCGATATGCGGATGCTGGATTGTATCCCCTTCCATAACCAGCTTAAGTGTTATTTCTAGGAGGTTGGGGTGGGAAGGGCGGCCAAAAGGCTCCTGACCTGGCCAACTCAAACCATTCAGGACAGCCGAGGGGTTCAAAAGCTTCACATTCTGGGGGTTCAGGACAGAACCTACCAAATACTTCAAGCTGAACCAAGGAAACAACTTTTACAACAATGTAAACACCTACATCGCACTCGATTGCCGTTCCGCCATCAACCGGAGTGCAGCTGATACATTGAATCAGCGGTAGGATGACAACATCCATACCCGGCAGTGCACCCTCTAACAACACTCTCCTTCTTCTAAATTGGGCTGTTTGTTGAATAAAGCGGGTTTCTCCGTTGCCGTCATATTCAACATTAAGCACAAAGTTTACAGTTATGCTGAGCTCGCCGGCACCAACTATAGTTCCCATTGTTTCAATGTTTGTTACTTCACAGTCGACTACGTTAACAGCTGGCGGATATCCGGGGGGAATGGGGATGCGGTAGATTGGACAATCAATGATCACGCATTCATTGTAAACTTTGTTTACTAGAATACATTCACGCTCAAAATCAGGCTCATAACCTTCATAAGGCATTAAGCGAACCCTCCTTTCTGAGATCATATTATGCAGTCGGTTTCTAGTGGTGATGATTTCTCAAAAAAAGTCTTAATTAATTTCTACCGGGCATAGATTTACTAGGAAAGGAGGTTTAAAATGCGAATTAGGCTTGAACATCCCCGCTACAAATTGTTAACAAGCACTGGCGAAGGTTTGGTGCTGCATGGTGATAAAACTGTGCCGCTTTATCCAAATCAAGTAGAGGACTGCGCGGTTACAGTCAGTAAAAATAACATTCACGTGGCGGCTCTGTTAAAGAATAATACGATTCTCCACTGGTTTGGCGACAGCGAGCTGCTTTCGCAGGAAATAATGACAGAAGCGCAGCCGATCCGCAGCTTGAAGATGGTAACAGATTCGGACGGAACTCCTCACTTGTTTTATCTTCAAGAAAACCTTAAACAGACAGGCTGTGTCTTAATCCAGCATACCTTTGCCGCCGGCCGCTGGGGTGACTCGGTGCGTGTAACCAGTAATATCAGCGGCGATCCCCAGCATTGGCAGATCGCTAATGGTTCTGATCGGCAGCTGCATTTAGTATATGCGGATCAGCCGCTGGAGACATTGTTTTACCGCTTGGGAGATATGAAGAATAAGTCTTGGAGTGGTGCCATCCCATTAGTTCAGGAGCCGGCCGACAGCCCTCAAATTTATGATTCTAACAGGGCTTTAATAATTGTGTGGATCAGCAGTTTGGAGCAGGGTAAAATTCTTAAAGCTGTGCTCAGGGAGGAATACTGGAGTAAACCCTGTGAGCTGTCTCCCATCACCAAGGACGTTTTTCAGCCCGGAATAGATATTTCTCATGATGTTCCAGCTGTGGTTTGGATGCAGTCGAGTAAACTGTGGCGCGCGCGGTATGAGCAGGAGTGGTCGGATCCGGAGCTGTTGGACATGGATGTGTATGAGAGTACTTATCAGGCGGTATCTGCTGATGCCGAAGACAACTGCGGGTGCGCGGTGATGCGTGTCTATGTTCGCAGACAGGAAGAACTGCAGTCAGTGGCGGAGGAAAAGCCGCCAGGTGATGCTCAAACTCCTGCACCGACACCAGAACCAGATCCTCAGCCCAAACCGGAGCCATCACCTGCTGAGCAGGCCCGCAAAGAGGCAGAGCGGCGGTTTTTTGCTCAGGCCTTTCAGCTCCATCAAGAATGGCAGTCTGTTAAGGAACAGTATGCCAGAATTCTTGATGTTAAAGCTGAACTCGCTGAGGAAATCGAAAAGAGCTTGACGGCTAAAGCGGAGCAGCTGCTGGAGCAGAAGCTGAGGGAACAATCTGAGGAGCTGAGTTTATTAGTTCAGCGGGTTCAAACGCTGAGAGAAGAGGTTCGCAGTTTAAAAGCGCGGTTCGGAACGCAGCGTCCTAATGCTGAGTTTAATACCCTGAAGGAGCGGATCGAGAAAATCGAATCCAGTTTAAGGGCAAAAATTTCCGAGACTCAGCTGCGCGAGATCAAGTCTAGAATTGCGGAGCTGGAAGCTCAAAACAGCGCAAAGGCGGCACAGTCTGAATCCAAACCGCTTAAGAGCAGACCAAAACGCAATCTAATTCAAAAAATCCTATCCCGCATCTAATTGAGTTCCAGGAATTACCGTTGGAGCTCTCCCTGTCAATAAGTTATAATGGTCTAGGACACAATATTGTTCTAGACTATTATATTACAGGGAGTGAATACCTTGAAACGATATGCAGTACTATTGCTGGTCGTGATGCTGATTGCATCCATCAGTCTAGTTTCTGAAGCAAGTTCTTGGAGTTATTGGCAGAATGGGTGGACAAGCTCTAATAACGGCAGCAGCAACAATAATAACAATAATAATGGCGGCAGCGGTCATACCAATAACAGCAGTTCCAATCCCTGGAGTTCTTACTGGGGTTCATGGAATAACAGCAGTAATGGTTGGGGCTGGAACAATCCACAGCCGCAGAATCCCACTCCAAATCCGGTGCAGCCTGCTGATCCGGTAGAGCCGGAACAGCCACAGCAGCCAACTCAGCCCAATCCGCAGCAGCCTCTGCAGCCGATTACACCAAAGCCTAATCCTGTGCCTGCTCCATCAAGTTCGCTGACCAGTCTGGAAAAGCAGCTGATTGATTTGGTGAATCAGGAGCGGACAGCGAGGGGATTAAAACCTCTGACAGTGGATATGAGCTTAGTAAGGTTAGCTAAAGAGAAGAGTCATGAAATGGCATCAACCGGTGAGGTGGCGCATTATGCCAGAACGAAGTTCCACTCAATCTTGGATGCTGCTGGAGTCAGCTATAAGATGGCTGGTGAAAACTTAGCTAAAGCAGGCAGCCTAACCCGCGTTCATAACGGCTTAATGAACAGCAGCGGCCACAGAGCTAATATTCTATCATCCGCTTATACTCACATTGGAGTTGGTATTGTTAAATACGGTACCATGTATTATGCAACAGAAATCTTTGTAGGCAGATAAATACTGATCATAAAAAAGCTGAACACAGGAAAACACCTGGGCGTTCAGCTTTTTTGCTTATTCAATGAGAATGTCCGCTACACTCTGCAGTACATAAGTGGGCTTGATGGGGGACGCTTTTAACATTTCGAAATTGGTGATGCCGGTCAGCACTAGCGCTGTATCAATTCCTAAATCGATTCCCATTTGAATATCAGTTTCCAAACGGTCGCCTATCATTAAACAGGATTCGACCGGCAGCTGCAGACGGTTAAGAGCTGTTTTCAGCATTTGAGGCGAAGGTTTACCGCAGATCAGCTCAGGGCGGCGCCCGGTCACTCCTTCGATAGCGCCCATCATGCCGGCGCAGTCCGGTATTTCACCGCCGTCAACGGGGCAGGTGCGGTCCGGGTTAGTAGCGAAGTAGCGTGCTCCATTTTTTAGAGCAATCATCGCATCGTTTAGTTTATTGTAATGAAACGTGCGGTCAAAAGCTACGACCAAAAAATCAGCTTGGAGTGGATCTTGGGTTATCTGTAAGCCTGCAGACTCTAATTCCTCGATTAGAGGCGGCTCGCCAATGACGTACACTACTGCACCCGGTTTTTCTTGGCGGATGCAGTCGGCGGTGACTAGAGAAGAGTTAATGATGTTATCAATAGTGACGCTGATACCCATGCGGTTTAGTTTTTCTGCGTAAGCAGCGCGGCTTTCGATGGGCTTGTTAGTTAAAAACACTACTTTTTTACTCTGCCGCAGCAAGGATGCAATTACGCGATCGGCATTAGCGAGCAGGCGGTTGCTCAAGTAGATTGTCCCGTCAAGATCAAAGATGTATCCTTCATATTTCAGTAAGTCCATTCATTCTATCCTGCCTTCCGTCCTCAGTTATTCCGCCTTCATTATATAGAATATTTCCCAGAACTTCAATAACCGGCAATTGTGGCCAAATGGGCGAAGTAATCCTCGATGCCGTTAACAACTGCTGCAGCTATTTCCTTCTGGCCCTTTTCCGAGAGCATATATTCACGATCTTGTTTGTTGGAAACAAAACCAATCTCAATCAGTACGGTTGGAATACGGCTGCGGCGCAGGATAAAGAAGTTATCGGGTTTAATGCCCGGCTCTGCTCTTCCCGGGAGGAGGTCTTTTAGGTAGCGCTGGACCGCCAAGGCGAGCTGTTGGCTCTCATGGGAGTGGGGTTGATACAGAGTTACGGCTCCTTTAGCGCTTTCGGAGCGGTAGTGGTTTGTGTGGATGCTGATCATTATATTCGCATGGTGCTGCTCAGCTATTAATAGACGTGATCTCAGGCCTAATCTGTAGGTAGGCGGATAGCGAGTTCCTAAAGCGATATCCCGATCGCGGGAATCTATTGATCGCCCCAGCTGAAGATCTTCCTGGTACTCCTGTTTAGTAATCGCAATCTCTTGTTCGTAGGTGATGTAATCCCACAGATCGGTATCCTCATCTCGGGTAATGACAGCTGTTCCGCCGCGGTTGTTGATTTCTTTGACAATCGCTTTACTTAACAACAGGGTAATCTCTTTTTCATATACACCCGCATGAGCACTGCCTGAGTCTCGGCCGCCATGACCGGGATCAACTGCTACAATATAGCCGGTAAGCTTGGCTTCTGTAGGGACCACCTGCGGTTTAAAGATAACTAAAGCCATAACGATCGCGATAATGGCTGCTGTGCCAAGCAGCACCGCTCTGACATGCTTGAGAGTTATTACTACAAATATTCTCGATGACAAGCAGAACACCCCTCAGCATAATCATTTGCTTAAATATATGCTGGTCTGCTTGCCCATTAGTAATCAGGTACCTACTTTAATGAATTTACCAATAAGGATTACTGCTGTTAAACTTATTCCAGCTGCGGTCCAAAACACCATCTGATGCGAATGCTCCATTAACCAGGCAAATATGGGTGGCCCTGCAGCTACGCCTACGAAGCGCAGGCTGTTGTAGATGGATGTTACAGTCCCATTATGTTCCTGCTCTACATTTTCGGTTATCAGAGCATCCAAACTCGGGAGAGCGGCTCCAATACCGGCGAAGCCAAGTGTAAGAAGCGCTATGAGCAGAGCAAAGTTACGGCAGAAACTGGTAACCGCGCTGGAGATGGCTAATAAAAGCATACCGGATAACGCGCACCACTTCATCTGAGATTTACTGGCACCAAGCCATCGGCCGGTGAGATAAGAGATTGTGCAGAGACTTACCAGGGGGATTGCTAAAATGAGACCTTTAAGAATACCGAAAACTTGGTAGCTGAGTTCAAGCAGTTCCGAAACATAAAATTGAATACCGAACAGCACCAGCATGATAATGCAGCCAGTCAGATAGACAGTTATCAACCATCTGCCTTCTTTTGTAAAGATAGTTTTGAGACGGCTGAAGGAAAGCTGGATATTGGTCCCTGTACTCCTCTCTGACGGAACCTTGACCCAAAAGGCAATAGCGAGAACTGATACCGCTGCTAGGATAGGGATAGCTGCAAAAGGAATGTACCATGCTAGAGCAGCCAGAAGTGAGCCCAAGATAGGACTAACAACCTTACCGAATGTATTGGAGGTTTCAATTAATCCCAGCGCATAGCTGATCTCTGCTCCATCCTGAAACAGATCGCGGGTTAGAGGCAGCACCAAGGGAAAAGCACCAGCTGCCCCAATGCCCTGGAGAACGCGGGATGCCAGAATAATACTGTAGGGATTGGTTAAAAGCAGAGAGGCTGCCGCGGCTGCCAGCCCTCCTAACCCGGCAAGAATGAGGCTGGGAATGATCACCGTTTTTCTGCCAATCCGATCCGATAAGAAACCGGCGATGGGGATCAGGGGCACTGCTGTGATGGAATATACGGTAATAATCAGACTTGCCTGGAGCGGGCTGAGGTAAAGCTGGCGTTCAATTATGGGGATGACTGGGATCAGCATGGAATTGCCCAGAGTCATTACCAGCGGCACAGCTGCTACTGCGGCCAGCGCTCGTCCTTGTTGTTTCAATAACCTCTCCCTTTCACCGGTTTTTGCCTTTAAGTATGTCTTTTATGCCAGAAAATCATTCGCACGGCCAATGCTAAAAATTAACAATGTAAATCTATCCTAACTAAATGGCTTATCACCAGCTGACAGCCCAATTGGAAAATATTAATATAACCTTTATAATGTTAACCCAATGTTACACGAAGGAGTTAAATGTTTAATGTAGAATAATAAAGTTAAAAATGATATGCTGAGTCAGGAGGTGGTAGTCAGTAGAATAAAACAATTAGAGGTAGTGGAAAAACATTAAGACTAAAAGGAGGAATTGCTCGATGCGAAAGTTTCGTTTGTTTGCTCTCGTTTTAGCTCTGGTACTGTCGGTATCTGGTGCTGCTTTTGCTCAGTATAAAGAGGCGCCGATATTGGCTGAAAAAGTTGCTGCCGGCGAACTTCCACCGGTAGAAGAAAGACTTCCGGAAAATCCTTTGGTAATTGTACCTATCGAAGAAGTCGGTGTCTACGGCGGACTTATTAGAATGGCCCACAGAGGACCAAGTGACTCAACCGGATACTACAGAACTGTGCGCGAACCGCTGGTGAACTATAATCCGAGTCTCACTGAAGTTCAGCCTAATCTGGCCGAGAGATGGGAAATCTCTGAAGATGGCACAACCATCACTTACTACCTCAGAAAAGGCTTGAAGTGGTCTGACGGCCATCCGTTTACTACGGAAGACGTCTTATTCTGGTGGGAAGTTCAAAACACTCCGGAATTAGTTCCGGCTGTTCCAGGAGCATTTGTAAGAGATGGCCAACCATGTGAAGTTATCGCACTTGATGAGTATACAGTGCAGTTTAAGTTTCCTGTGCCGGCTGCAGCACATCTTAACTGGATTGCTGCCGGTGGAGCAGAAACCTATCTGCCAAAGCATTACCTGAGTCAATTCCACATCAACTATGTTGATGAAGAAACACTCACTGCCATGGCAAAAGCAGAAGGTTTAAATACTTGGTACGAGCTCTTCCTTGAAAAAGGTGGAGAAAGCAACAACTGGCGCGCAGTTGGCCGGCCTGTAATGGATGCTTGGGTAATCACCACTAACTTTGATGACCCAATCCTGGTTTCCGAAAGAAACCCATATTACTTTAAAGTTGATACCGAAGGCAACCAACTGCCATACGTTGATACGCTGCATCGTGTTTTAGTTGAAGACATTGAAGTAATGAAGCTGCAGTTAATGGGCGGCCAAATCGACTACATTACTCGGAACCTGTGGACAACCTACGGTGACCTGCCGATGTACATGGCTTACCAAGATGTAGGCGATTACCGGATTATCCGCACTAATGGTGGAACTCCTGGTGCTTTGAACATCATGTTCAACGTCAACTATAAAGAGGATCCGGTTTTAGCTGAGATCATTAACAACTATGATTTTAAGAAAGCCCTTTCCTATGCTATCGACCGCGAGGAAATTAACAATGTTCGCTTTATGGGCTTAGGAAGACCTTCACACGGTCACTTCCATCCGGAGCATCCGGGCTATGTAGAAGAAGTCGACCAAGCTTACATCGAGTATAATCCAGAATTAGCTAATCAAATTCTCGATGAGCTCGGTTTAACAGCCCGCGACAGCGAAGGCTATCGTCTGCGTCCTGATGGTCAAAGATTAACCATCATTATCGATGGAAGTACGCACCACGATCACCATGGACCTGGCGGAGAGTTAATTGCAAGTTACTGGGAAGCAGTGGGAATCAGAACAATTATCAACGTTATGGATCGCGGTTTGTTTGAAGCTAAGCGCGAAGCTAATGAACACATGGCAACATTCCATGATTTACCAGACCCACTTATTCCATTAGAGCAAACCGGCCACCACGTAAGCTATGTGTTTGCTCCACTGTGGCATCAATGGTTCCAGTCCAACGGAACTCAAGGCGAGGAGCCTTCAGAAGATGCTAAGCGCTTAATGAAGATCTATAACGAACTGGCACCAGCAACAGCAGATGATGAGGAGAGAAATGCCTACATCCGTGAGATTGCTGAAATCTGGGGCCGCAATTTCTGGACCATCGGTACTGTTGGTGTTCCGTTTAACCTCTCGTTTGCTAAGAACAATTTAAGAAATGTTCCTGGTGACTACGAAGGAGCTCACAGTCACCCGGCTAACCCGGCTATTTATCAACCATATCAATGGTTCTGGAAACAGTAATCGATCGTAAACAAATCGGTTAAACCATGAGAAGCCAACAAGCTGTTGGCTTCTCATTTAAATCATCAGTACGGTATTAGAACTGTGGTTCTGATTGGGGGAAAGAATTATGCTGAGGTACATTTTGAAACGATTGGCGCAGATGATACCCATTTTGTTTATGATTTCAATCATTTCGTTTGTTATCATTCAGCTTCCGCCTGGCAGCTATCTTAATACACTTATCGCCCAGATGCGAGCTGCTGGTGATGACATCAATTTGGAAACCATTGAAGCTTTAAAAGTGCGCTATTCATTGGATAAACCGGTCTATATCCAGTACTATAACTGGATGAAAGGTATTCTTACTCGTGGAGATTTTGGATTTTCTTTTGAGTGGAACCGCCCGGTATCATATTTGATTTGGGACCGGCTCGGTCTATCTGTTGCTGTCTCAGTATCCGCACTGTTATTTTCTTGGGTGGTTGCTTTTCCAATCGCGATTTATAGTGCTGTGCGCAAGAACACCTTGGGCGATTATTTCTTGACATTTATTGGATTTCTGGGATTATCGACACCTAACTTTATGCTGGCATTAATTCTAATGTATATATCATCAAATTATTTTGGCTTCACTGTCGGTGGTTTATTTTCACCGGAGTATGTGATGGCACCCTGGAGTTGGGCTAAGTTCCAAAATATGCTTACTCACATCTGGATTCCCATGGTTGTAATTGGAACTTCGGGAACAGCTGGTTTGATTCGGGTGTTAAGAAACAACCTGCTGGATGAATTAGGAAAACCATATGTTGTAGCAGCTAGATCAAAGGGAATCGGTACCATCCGGCTTCTGTTTAAGTATCCGGTAAGACTAGCCTTGATTCCTTTTATCAGTACGGTCGGCTGGCAGCTGCCGAAGATGGTTTCTGGAGAAGCAGTAACGGCAACAGTTTTGAGTCTCCCGACTGCCGGACCATTAATGCTGGCAGCGCTGCGGAGTCAGGATATGTATCTAGCGGGCAGCTTCCTGCTGTTATTGGCTGCACTAACAATGATCGGAACCTTAATTTCAGATATTCTGCTGGTATTGGTTGATCCCCGAATCCGTTATGAGTAAGGAGGCGTAAGATATGGCTGAGCAAAATCTAAGCGCTGCTGTAGAGCTGCAGGAAGAATTGGGAACTACCGAAGAAAAAATATTTTACGCCAGTCAATGGCGGCTGATGTGGTGGAAATTCCGCAAGCACCGCATGGCAATGATTGCTGGTGTAGTCATTATTCTCATGTATGTTGGTGCAATTTTTGCTCCGTTTTTAGCACCTTATGGAGCGACACACAGAAATCGGGGAAACACCTACGTTCCACCACAAAAGATTAGATTTCGGGATGAGAATGGGTTTAGTTTGAGACCTTTCATTCATCCCCTCAAGGCATCTGTTGATTTCGAGACTTTTCAGCGGGTTTATGAAGAGGACACAAGCAGGAGAATCTATATTGATTTCTTTGTGCGCAGTGATAAACCAGAAGATCAGTATAAATTGTTTGGAATTTTTAATTCCAATCTTCATTTGTTCGGAGTGAGCGAAGGTTACATTCATTTGTTTGGCACCGACAGTTTGGGACGGGATGTGTTCTCCCGTGTGCTGTACGGCGGCCAAATCTCAATGAGCATCGGACTTGTTGGTGTGTTTTTAAGTTTGCTGTTGGGCTTAATCCTTGGTGGAATTTCAGGGTATTATGGCGGAGTAGTGGATAATATTATTCAGCGTTTGATTGAAGTTATCCGCTCTTTCCCAGAGATTCCCCTGTGGATGGCGCTCAGTGCGGCGATTCCTGCTGACATTTCGCCAGCTCTGGTTTATTTTGGCATCACGATCATTCTGTCATTTATTGGCTGGACTGCTTTAGGACGGCAGGTGCGCAGTAAAGTTCTGGCCTTGAAAAACGAGGACTTTATTGTTGCAGCGCGGCTAGCAGGAACCAGCGAGCCGAAGATCATCATGACGCATTTGATTCCTTCTTTTATGAGTCATATTATTGCCAGCTTGACCTTAAGCATTCCACAGATGATTCTGGCTGAAACATCGCTTAGTTTCTTGGGGATCGGCTTAAGACCACCGGTAGTCAGCTGGGGTGTAATGCTGCAGCAGGCGCAGAATGTACACACGATTTCGATGGCGCCCTGGCTGCTGATTCCAGGCCTATTTGTAATTGTTTATGTTTTGGCGTTTAACTTCCTAGGAGACGGATTACGCGATGCTGCTGATCCATACGGAAACTGATCGGTTGAAAATTACTAGGTGGTGAAATTATGGGCTTTGATCCAAAAAATATACTGGAAGTTCGAAATTTAGTCGTAGAGTTTAAAATGGATGAAGGAACAGTGCACGCTGTCAATGGCGTGAGCTATAATGTGCCGGAAGGTAAGTCCATCGGAATTGTTGGGGAGAGCGGATGCGGGAAAACAGTCAGTTCCTACGCGCTGAACCGCCTGCTGCCTGCCAATGCAAAGCTGAGCGGACAAATTTTGTTCAAAGAGCGGGACGGCAGCATTACCGATATTGTGAAACTAAAACCGGAAGGTAAAGAAATCAGGCAGATTCGGGGAAGGGATATCTCCATGATTTTCCAAGAGCCGATGACATCCTTGAGTCCGGTGCACACAATCTCTAATCAGATATCAGAAGCGTTGATTCTGTTTCAGGGAATGACGAAAAAACAAGCCAGAAACCGCAGCATTGAGCTTTTGAAGCTGGTAGGTATCCCTAACGCTGAGCGGCGCGTCGATGAGTATCCGTTTCAATTCAGCGGCGGTATGCGGCAGAGGGCCATGATTGCCATGGCTTTAGCCCGCAATCCCCGGGTTCTGATTGCCGATGAGCCGACAACGGCGCTGGACGTTACTCTCCAGGCTCAGGTGCTCAGCTTGATTCAGGATCTGCAGAACGAGTTCAATCTGTCGATGATCTTAATTACACACGATTTAGGTGTTGTGGCTCATATGGTGGAAACAATTAACATCATGTATTTAGGCCGCATTGTTGAAACCGGTCCTACACTTGCAGTGTTTGAAAATCCGCACCATCCGTATACTCAAGGATTATTAAATTCGATTCCTAAGCTTACCGGCAGACTCGGAGAGCGGGTTACTTCCATTCCGGGCACTGTACCCAGCGCTTATGATATCCCGGTGGGATGCCCGTTTGCTGCCAGATGTGCTCACCGAATGGATATCTGCACCGAGGCAATGCCTCAGCAAACAGCAGTCGGCAAGGAACACACTGTCAGCTGTCATCTATACACAAGAGGGGAGGCTGCTGAAGATGCTGCAAATGCCTGAGGATGTAATTCTGCAGGTTAATAACCTCAAGAAGTACTTTCCAATTGAAACCGGATTTTTATTGAAGCGGGTGACTGGACATGTCAAGGCAGTAGACGGGGTCGATTTCAGCGTTAAGAAAGGTAAAACCCTGGGTCTTGTGGGAGAATCAGGTTGCGGTAAAACTACCACTGCCAGAACTGTTATCAGAGCCTATGAACCGACTTCGGGACAGATTTTGTTCCGATCCAAAGAGGGCGTAGTTGATATGTCTCAACTTGATAAGCATCAGTTAAAGCAGGTGCGGCGGGATATGCAGATGATTTTCCAAGATCCCTATTCGTCCCTAAATCCGCGGATGCCTGTGCTGGATATTATTTCCGAACCAATGAAAGCTCACGGCGTACCGAAAAGCGAGCGGGAAGATCGCGTAGCTGAACTGCTCCGCTTAGTAGGCCTGCGGCCAGAGTACATGCGGCGTTTCCCCCACTCCTTCAGCGGGGGGCAGCGGCAGAGAATTGGTGTAGCTCGGGCTTTGGCTCTAAATCCATCTTTGATTTTAGCCGATGAGCCCGTCTCAGCACTGGACGTTTCGGTTCAGGCTCAGGTCATGAACTTGCTTCTTGATCTGCAGGAGCAGATGGGTTTGACATTCTTGTTTATCAGTCATGATTTAAGTGTTGTTCGCTATCTCTGCGATCAAGTGGCCGTAATGTATCTGGGCAAAATCGTGGAATTGGCGGATGTGGATCGCCTCTATGAAAACCCGACACATCCGTATACCAGCACGCTGCTGGGCGCTGTACCTGATGCTAACCCTCGGGCCGTTTGGCGGCCGCAGCAGGTGGTAAAGGGGGAAGTGGGCAAGGTGACAGTGGAATCAAAAGGCTGCGCATTTGCGCCGAGGTGTCCATATGCTAGGGATATCTGCCTCGAGCAGCAGCCTGATTTGGTATCTGTTGATCCGAACAATCCAGATGCGCAGAAATCAGCTTGTCTGTTTGCACAAGAGCTGTCACTACCCGGTGTTGGCTGATTGAAATGAAAAAATGAAGCTGCTGAGAAATACCTCAGCAGCTTTAAATATGTCCACTGTTATAATTTGAAGCGACTGATTAACTGCGATAACTCGGCAGCCATTTTGGCTACAGTCTCTGCGTTCAAAGCGATTTGGCCCATTGAGGCTGCCTGTTCTTCGGAAGAAGCGGCCAGCTCAGCCATTCCCGCTTCAATCTTATTGCTGGATGAATTTACATCATTGATTAACTTAACAGTATCACTAATGCTGGCTGTAATCAGGTTGAAATCCTCTTGTGTCTGCTGGAGACTCTCGGCGCCATCTTCGATTTTTTCATTGTTACTGTTGATCACTTCTACTGTTTCGCTGGTATCAGCGCGCAGTTTCCGGATATATTCTTGGATCGTTCCGATTGAGGATTGGGTTTCTTCCGCAAGAACTCTGACCTCATCGGCAACCACGGCAAAGCCTCTTCCTTGGGCGCCTGCCCGGGCTGCTTCAATAGCAGCGTTTAAGGCCAACAGGTTTGTTTGATCGGCTATCTCCGAGATAATATTAACCACTTGACTGATCTGGTTAACAGCCTGCTCTAATTGAGCAATTTTCAGCTGCGATGCTTTTGATGCGGCGAGGATTTCCCGCATCATCTGATCTGAAGCTGCCATTTGGTGATGCCCTTTTTGGGAAAGCTGTTCGACGTTTTGAGCCTGAAATGCCATGCGCTGAGTAATGCTGTGAACGTCTTTGGTAACTTGGGCGTAATTGTTGACGGTTGTAACAATCTGCTCAATCGTGGCAGAATTCTGCTCGGATGCTGCCGAAAGCTCTTGGCTTGCTGATGAAGCATTGTGGACCGCCTCCGTAACCGCAGCGATCATTTCGCGCAGATTATTTGTCATTTGATTAAAGGCGTTCATCAGCTTGCCGATCTCATCCTGACGGTCTGTTTGGATCTCAATGGTAAGATCCCCTGAAGCAGCCAGCTCGCTGAAATCAGCCAGCTGGGCAATAGGTCGAGTGATACTGCGTGAAAAGATATAGCTTACAGCCGCAATTACCACGGCAGCCGCAGCGATAATAATGAACAGCAGATTCTGGGTATTCCGCACCGAAGCCAGCGCCGCATCTTTATCTGTTTCTACTACCAGAACTACCTGTTCTGAACCTAAATCAATTAATTTAGCACTGCCAAAAACCGGGTTTCCATGGTAGCTTTCGTATTCTAATACAACTGTTTGATCATAGTTTGCGTCTGCGATCAGGGATGCTGCTTCTGCAGCTATGTCAGTATCGAGCACGTTGATGAAAGCAGAGTAGTCCTCGCTGGAAACATCGCTGTAGAGCCTGCCCTCCTGATTGATCAAATAGGTTTCGTAGTGGAGGTCACTTGGATTGATGAAGTTTTTAAGCAGCGGCAGAAGCTGCTCCTGTGATACTGCCGCTCCAAGGGTGCCGATAGCTTGTCCCTGGGGGTTGAGAATGGGGGCAGCTGCGTAGATGAGATAGGTCTCCAGTTTGTCTGCCCAAATCCATGGGGACCAGGTGAGGGTTCCAGATTCTAAAGCGGAGGTAATAAAATCGGCTGGAGCACTATCTTCCATTAGCACTGCCTGATGATTGAATACAAAGTGCTCTCTGCTGGTAACAAACATATCCTGATACATTTTTTGATAGTCGCTTAGAACACGATTGATCGAACTCATCAGAGTTGTGGAGCTGGTGCGCCAGAGGTTAGAGTTAGGTTCAGTATTAAATAGGATAGATACCGGAAGATTAATGCTCTGGTCGAGAGCCAGCTGTTCTAACCGCTCCGTATGTTCCTGGAAAAATATGTCAATATTATTACTAATCGCATCAAGTACAGCCAGAGAGTCTCGCTGGATTACGGCTTGTTCTCTGGAAGTGATGTGAAAGTAACTCGCGGTGTTGATAATTACTGCAGGAGCTAATCCGATGATGAGAAAGATGAGTATTAGTTTAGTATGCAGGCTTTTAAACATTTGAGTTCCTCCCTAACTGTCTTTGAATCGCCTTAACTAAAACTTTACATAAATTATACCATGTTGGCAGGTATAATTACAAGACGTCATTAAAAACAAGGAATTTAGTGGAAAATACAGAAATGAAACAGCATGAAAGTCTAGGAGTGAAATCATGAAGCCGGAGCGGTTAGAGCTGGTGTGGCCTGGAAAAAAAGAGGCGGTTTTAGCTGCAGCTTCTGCGCCTAAAAAAGTGCTGTATCCGGTTGTTGACGAAAGTGTTAATTGGGAGCAAACCGAAAATCTTTATATCGAAGGGGACAATCTTGACGCCCTGAAGCTCCTGCTCCCGGAGTTTGCGAACCGGATTAAGCTGGTTTATATTGATCCGCCTTACAATACTGGTAATAAAGAACTGCTCTATCATGATGAAAGACTCCGGAGTGAGTGGCTGAGTTTTATTTATCCGAGGCTGATCCTGCTTCAGCGGCTTATGGCAGATGATGGCGTGATTTTTATCAGCATTGATGATCATGAGGTCGGACATCTGCGCTGCCTCTGCGATGAGATATTCGGAAGCTCCAACTTTATCGCCCAAATTGTCTGGGAGCGCGCTTATGCTCCGGTCAGTTTAAAAAAGCATTTCTCCCCAAACCACGAGTATGTTGTTGCGTACGCAAAGCATCGGGAACGGTTAGTATGCAGCGGTCTTGAACGGACGGAAGCAAGCAATCAGCGCTATCAAAATCCTGATAATGATCCCCGCGGACCGTGGCAGAGTGATAATATGACGGTGGGGCCAGCCGTTCTCGAAAAATGCTACCCGATAATTACACCGAGCGGCAGAACTGTTTATCCGCCCCATGGGCGCTGCTGGCTGTTTACCAAGGAGCGCTTTATGGAGATGGCTGCTGATAATAGGATTTGGTTTGGGAAGAATGGGGATGGTGTACCGCGTTTAAAGCGCTTTCTGGCTGAGGTGCAGAACCGGCTTACTCCAAAAACAATCTGGAGCTACACCGAAGTCGGCCACTCTCAGCAGGCAAAGCGAGAACTTAAAGAGCTGTTTGGTGGTCTGGCCTGCTTTGATTATCCTAAACCGGTAGGTTTGATTATCCGCATCCTCAAGCTGTACACCCAGGTGGATTCACTGGTTTTAGACTGCTTTTCCGGCTCTGCGACTACTGCTCACGCGGTTATGGCCCTCAATGCAGAGGATGGTGGTAAGCGCCGCTATATTATGGTGCAGATCCCAGAACCAGTTGGTGAAGATTCTCCGGCTTATCAAGGGGGTTTTAACGATATCTGCGAGATCGGCAGGGCCAGGATTAAAAGGGCGGCAGTGCAGATCAAAAACGAGACCGGTGCAGATATAGATTATGGTTTTAGAGTACTGCGTATCAAAGATCTTAATTCGTAAACGGAGGTTGTAATAATGGAAACCGCGCATGAAAACCGCAATATTGCCCTAATCATTCTTGCTGTGATGATAACACTTACCGCATTGGGTCTTGCTGCTGTAAGGCCGCCCGCCGCAGTTGGCATTGATGCTCCACCAACGGAGTTTGCTTCAGGACGAGCAGTTCAGCATTTAGAGCGGATAGCAGCTGCATCCTCTCCCATAGGCACTGAACGCCACAAGCATGTTCAGCAGTATTTAATCGCTCAGCTTGAAGAACTGGGGCTTGAACCTCAGATCCAGGCTGTAAATGTTTACAATCCCAGCTGGCGCAACGCCGGTTTTGTTGAAAATATTGCTGTCAAAATTCTCGGCACTAACAGCACCAAAGCGGTACTGCTGATTGCCCACTATGATACCCTCGATCAGGTGCCGGGGGCAAGCAATCCCAAGTCCGGAGTGGCAGCTATATTAGAGGTGCTCCGTATACTGCAGCAGGAGGAGCAGCTGCAGAACGATCTAATTGTTCTATTTGCCGATGGAGGCGAAACAGGACTTTTAGGTGCGACTGCCTTTTTGGGACACCACCCCTGGGCTGAAGACGTTGGTTTAGTTATTAACCCTGCTGCTCGCGGTACCAGCGGCCCGGTGATGATGACCGATTCAACCAGGGATAACAGCTGGACGATACCGGAATTTGCAGAAGCCGTAGCTCGCCCACTGGCCAACTCTTTTAATAATGAGATTAATCGATGGCTGGTCAGTGATACTGACTTTGTTGTTTTTAAATATGCGGGCATACCTGGTTTTCAGCTGATGTATGGTGAAACAGAAAGGCATTATCAGACAGCCCTTGACAACCTTGACAATCTTGATGAACGCAGTCTGCAGCACCTAGGCAGCTATATTTATCAGCTGGTGAAGCATTTTGGTAATATCGAAATAGAAGTCGAAGAATCTAATGTCGCCGCGAATTATGTTTATTTTGATCTGTTCGGCAGATTGTTCATTCGCTATCCAATCGGTTGGGTGGCTCATACCTTGACTTTTGCAATTATTTTATTTGGATTTACCTGCTGGTATGCGGTTAAAAGAGAGAAAGCGGAAGCTAAAGGGATTGCTCTTGGTGTTGTTCTGATGCTGGGAGCAGTTCTGATCAGCGCGGTGATTACTACTGTGCTGGGCGGTTTTGTCACACCAAATCATGATTTTTATCAGTATATACCGCCTACCCAAGGTCTCCTGTATTTTACCGCGTTAGCCGCAGTAACTGCCCTGAACTTCTTCGTGTTTTACACCTGGGCATTGAATAAGTACAGGCTGATGGATTTGTATCTGGGGGCTTTGGGGCTGTGGCTCTTGGTAACTATGCTGGCCTCGCTACTGCTGCCGGGAGCAAGTTACGCCTTTGTTTGGCCGCTGATCTTTAATCTAGCCGCAGCTCTCGTTGTTGTTTTCCGGAAACAGCTGTCCTGGGTGACGCGCATAATCCTGCTTGTGATCAGCGCACTGCCGGTGCTGCTGCTGTGGCCGAATCTGCTGAAGAACCTTTATTTTTCAATCGGTTACGGTTTGCTTGGCCTTTTGATTTTTTTCGTAGTGCTGCTGTTGGGCACTCTGCTGCCGCAGTGGGAGAAAATCATGAAGTGGCAGAAACTGGTGCTGCCGATTATTGCCGCGGCTGCAGCGGCGGTTTGCTTTGGGATTGTTATCGCAAACTCTGGCGTGAGCGCAGACAATCCCAAGATGGATACTCTGTTTTATTTTGTAGATTTGGATCGGGAACGGGCCTATTGGGTCAGCTTGGATGCTGAACCCGATGAATTTACAGAGCAGGTTTTTGGCAGCGAGTATATCGAGTCGGATCTGGGAGAGTTCATTCCTTATGAAGATATGCCGACCATCAGCAGGTTGGCTGTGCTGGATGAAAGCTTAAGCAGTGAGCCTTTTACGCTTGAGCTTGTCAGTGATACCGCGAATGAGGAAAAGCGGGAACTAACCATTAACATCAAGACAGATGAGACCGTTAATAACATTATTATCTTCATTGAACCGGAGCTGGTGACTGATACTGTTGTCCTTAATGGTGAGACTGAGGTGGAGTGGAACTCTTATTGGCCAGTGCTCCGCTGTTATAACCTGAACGAAGAGGGAGTTACATTAGCTGTACCGACGGTGGTTGGCCAGCCGTTTGTGGTTAAGATTCTAGCCCAGACGCTAGGTATGCCGGAAATAGGACTTAAATCCCGTCCAGAACATATTATCCCGGCGCCTACTGCGATTACAGACAGCACATTTATCTCAAAAAGCTTTCAGTTTTAGCTTTGGAGAGGAGCTGAAATGTGGTTAAAATTCATTTTTTGGGGACATGCGCCGGCACCGAACCGCAGCCGGGGAGAAGGCATTCCTCATTAGTGCTTGAATACGATGGCAGATTGTTCTGGTTTGATGCGGGTGAAAGCTGCGCCTACACGGCGCATCTGATGGGCCTTGATCTGCTGAATACGGAAGCAGTGTTTATTTCCCATCCCCATATGGATCACATTGGCGGACTGCCTCACTTGATCTGGACTGTAAAAAAGTTGGAGACAAGAACGAAGTTAGATGCAGTGCACAGGATCGAGCTCCATCTTCCGGCTGTAGAGATCTGGCAGGGTATTGAGAAAATGCTGTTTCTTAAAGGAAGAAGGCTGCATGACGGAATCAGCTTTACAGTTAAGCAGATCAAAGACGGTGTTGTGTATGAACAAGGGGGTTTAAAGGTTACGGCGTTTCATAATCACCACATCACCCGCTCAGAAGCAGGCGAGCCCTGGCTGTCATTTTCATTCTTGATCGAGCTGGAAGGAAAGCGCATTATCTATTCCGGTGATTTTAAGACTATGGCTGATTTAGATCCACTGTTTGAGGTGGGACCGGTTGATCTGCTGATAGTAGAAACAGGCCATCATACAGTTGAAAATATCTGTGCTTATCTGGTTAATAACAATATAAAAACTGCCAGGATTGGCTTTACTCACCACGGCCGGGCGATTTTAGCTAATCCTGAGCAGGAGTTAAAGAAAGCCAAGGCAATCTTTGGTGATCAAGTATTTTTCGCAGAAGATAAAATGACAGTGACCCCGTAACGGGGTCACTGTGCTTTTCGGACGGAGTTGCGTCCGCTGTTTTTCGCTTTATATAATGCGCAATCAGCAGCTTGAACCAGCATCGCCCAAGCCGTAGGCCCAACTTCGCGCGGTTTCATTGCTGCCGTACCGAGACTGATGGTGATTACTCCATGGGGCAGAGCTGTCGATTTATGGGGTATGGATAGCGCCTGAATCTGCGCTCGGATTTTTTCGGCTACTTCAGTTGTTACCTCTAAGTTGGTAGCAGGCAGAATCACCGCAAATTCTTCACCGCCGTAGCGAGCTGCGAAGTCAAGGGAGCCTTTCAGTGTCTGTCTGATAGTAAAAGCGATCAGCTGCAGACAGGAGTCACCAGCCGGGTGGCCATAGGTGTCATTAAACTGCTTAAAATGGTCGATGTCGATCATGATTAAGCCCAGCCAGGTATCTTCTTCGTAAGCCCGCTGCCACTCAGCTACCAGAGTTTGATCGAACGAGCGGCGGTTGGGGATTCCGGTAAGGCCGTCCAGCGAAACTAGTCGGGCGAGTTCCAAATTAGCAAGCTCCAACTTGTGCTTAACTTCTAACAGTTCCCGCTCCCGCTCTTTTACTTTATCCATTTCCCGCTTAAGTTTAATGGCAGCTGCTACTCGAGCCAGGAGTTCTGTTTTGCGAATCGGTTTTGTAATATAATCATCTGCTCCGGCTGCAAAAGACTCCTGCAGAATTTCTTCCCGCGCATCGGCGGTCATAATCATAACCGGGATCGAACTAAAGCGTGGGTTGTGCTTTAGAGCTTTGCAGACTGATATTCCATCTGTTCCTGTCATAAAAACATCCATCAGGATCAGATCTATATGCTTGTAATTCTCATTATTGTTAAGGAAGGAAAAGACCTGCTCACCGCTGGTAACAGTATAAATGCCTTCATACCCAGCAGCCCGCAGATTATGTTCAACGAAACGAAGAATGAAGTTGGAATCGTCAACAATCAAAATGCTCACAATTTTTCCCCCCACTTATTGGTTCGCCTCATTGCATGAAAATCCTTCAATTAAGAGCATTGCCGCGTAATTGCTTATCCTAATTAGTATTTGCGATATATTTAAAGATAATCGCTCAAAAACGCTATTGCAGATTCGTTGAAAACAAAATAGAATATAAATGCTTTTGTTTAGTAAGCCTAAACATTAGGTTTAGTAGACGCAAACTTTAGTTAAGGAGTAAGAAAATGAAAATCGGTGAAAAAATTAAGCGATTGCGGATCCTTAATGGTCTAACTCAAGAAGAATTAGCTGATAGATGTGAGCTTACCAAGGGATTTATTTCTCAGGTTGAACGTGATTTAACTTCACCTTCGATTGCTACTTTAGTGGATATCCTTGAGAGTCTCGGAACTAATTTGAGAGACTTTTTTAATGACCGGATCCAAGAGAAAATAGTTTTTAAAACCGATGATCAATTTACCAAAGAAGATACTGAGCTGCTGCACCGCATTGATTGGATTGTTCCTAATGCCCAGAAGAATATGATGGAGCCGATTTTAGTAACTTTGGAGCCTGGAGGCAGTACAAGCCCACAGGATCCTCATGAAGGGGAAGAGTTCGGCTATGTTCTGAAAGGGCACATCTATATCCATCTTGGTAAACAAAAGCACAAGGCCTCTGCAGCGGAGTGTTTTTATTTTGAACCGAATGTAGTTCACTATCTAACAAACGCAGGAAAATCAAAAGCGAAGGTGCTGTGGGTGTCAACCCCGCCAAGCTTTTAGTTTTTAAGTAAGGGGGAGTTTATGGTGGCAGAATGCATTATTGAATTAAAGAATGTATCCAAGACATATGACGGAACTGAAGCACTTAAAAATATAAGTTTAAAAATATATCGCAATGAGTTTGTAACGCTGCTTGGTCCCAGCGGCTGCGGCAAAACCACGACGTTGAGGATTATCGGTGGATTTGAGCAGCCTGATTCCGGCGACGTTACATTCAATGGCACCAATATTAATAATCTCCCTCCGTATAAAAGGCGAGTGAATACTGTATTTCAGCGCTACGCGCTCTTTCCGCACATGAATGTTTATGAGAATATCGCCTTCGGGCTTCGAATTAAAAAAATGGATGAAGATACAATCAGCACCAAAGTTAAGCGCATGCTTAAGCTTGTCAACTTGTCAGGTTTTGAAGAGAGAAAAATAGATTCCTTAAGCGGCGGACAGCAGCAGCGGATCGCAATTGCCCGCGCTTTAGTCAACGAACCGGAAGTACTTCTCTTAGACGAACCATTAGGTGCCCTTGATTTAAAGCTGCGCCAAGGCATGCAGATTGAGCTTAAGAACATGCAGCAGGCTCTGGGGATCACCTTTATCTATGTAACTCATGATCAAGAGGAAGCGCTGACCATGTCAGATACAATTGTAGTAATGAGCGAAGGCAGGATTCAGCAGATCGGCACTCCCACTGATATTTACAATGAACCCAAAAATGCATTTGTTGCAGACTTTATCGGGGAGAGCAACATTATCGATGGCGTTATGATCCGCGATCGGCTGGTTACATTTGCAGATGAGACTTTTGAGTGTGTTGACAGCGGTTTTGGTGAGGACACTCCAGTTGATGTGGTTGTGCGTCCGGAAGATATTAAAATTGTGGCCGAAGATGCGGGCATGCTGAAGGGTGAAGTCCGCTCGGTAACCTTTAAAGGTGTGCATTGGGAAATGATGGTAGAAACACCCGACTATGTGTGGATGATTCATAACACCGAAATGCAGCCGGTAGGAAGCAGAGTTGGGCTTGTGATTGATCCGATTGATATCCATATTATGCACAAGGAGAGTGATGGCTGATGAAAACCAAATGGGCTGCATCTCCTTACCTGGTATGGATGGTGATCTTCATCGTGATCCCCATACTTTTGGTCGGTTATTACAGCTTAACCATTGTAACTGAGGCAGGACGGGAGTTTTCTCTCGAGAACTTTCATCGCTTTTTTGAGCCGGTGTATGTAAAGGTGCTGTTTAGGTCGGTTGAATTAGCGGTAATTGCAACCGTAATCTGCTTTATTCTAGGCTATCCGCTTGCATATATTCTGGCTAGAAGCGATTTTCAGCACAAGAATATTCTTATTATGCTGCTGGTCATCCCGATGTGGATGAACTTTCTGCTTAGAACCTATGCTTGGCTTACCATTTTGGAGCGTAATGGAATTCTCAATCAAATTCTCAACTGGCTGAGACTGCCTAGTGTAAATATCCTTTACACTGAAACAGCGGTTGTGCTGGGCATGGTCTACAATTTTTTGCCCTTTATGGTGCTGCCGATTTACTCAGTGCTGAGCAAAATTGATCACAGCATCATTGAAGCAGCCGAAGATTTAGGTGCTAATTCAGTTACTGTCTTTCGTAAAGTAATTTTCCCGTTGAGTCTGCCCGGAGTGATTTCAGGCATTACGATGGTGTTTATGCCGGCTGTGACTACTTTTGTCATCTCCAGGCTGTTAGGCGGAGGTCAGTTTACACTGATCGGCAATTTGATAGAACAGCAGTTTCTTTATGTGGGAGACTGGGGCTTTGGCTCATCAATCTCATTGATTATGATGATTCTCATTCTGCTGAGTATGGCTGTGATGTCGAGATTTGCTGGTGAAGAAAGGGGGCTGGGACTGTGGTAAGATTCTTGAAGAAGTGCTATGTAGGCATTGTTTTTGCCTTCCTCTACGCGCCGATTTTTGTTCTGACGCTGTACTCATTCAATGACTCCCGGTCCCGGGGCACATGGGGCGGTTTTACGTTGAGATGGTATGGTGAGCTGCTCCAGAACCGCCAGATTCTGAGTTCGCTCTACAATACCGTGATGATTGCGGTGCTGTCGGCAGCGATAGCAACAATCATCGGTACCGCAGCGGCAATTGGAATTCACGGCTGGCAGGGATATCAGCGGAGAATCATCATGAATTTAACTTATATTCCCGTGGTTAATCCTGATATTGTTACTGGAATCTCACTGATGCTCCTGTTTGTGTTTACCAGAATGCAGCTCGGATTCTTTACCATGCTGCTTGCTCACATCACCTTTAATATTCCGTATGTGATATTATCGGTGATGCCGAAGCTGAAACAGCTTGACAGTAATCTTTACGAGGCTGCGCTGGATCTGGGTGCTACGCCCTGGTATGCCTTCCGGCAGGTGATTCTGCCAGAGATCATGCCCGGAGTGGTAACTGGACTGCTGCTGGCATTTACTTTATCTATCGATGATTTTGTGATCAGCTTCTTTACCACCGGTTCAGGTGTAGCAAATCTATCGATCACTGTGTATTCAATGGCACGGTTGGGCATTAATCCAACGATTAATGCGGTTTCAACGCTGATGTTCCTGTCGGTATTGATTCTGCTGATAATCGTTAATCTGAGGTCTAATAAAGAAGATGCAAAAAGGGGGAAAGTAAATGAACAAGAGGGTTATCATAATCGCGGTCGCCGCCTTAATAGTGCTCGCAGCCGTATTCATGAACATGCGCGGTGAAAAGAAACCAACTTTATATGTCTACAACTGGGGCGACTATATCGATGAAGATGTGATTGGCAAGTTTGAAAAAGAGTATGATGTTCGGGTCGTTTACGATACCTTCTCAACTAATGAAGATATGTATGTCAAGATAACATCCGGCGGCAGTAAATACGATGTTTTATTTCCCAGCGATTACATGATTAAAAGGATGATCGATGAGGGACTGCTGGAGAAAATCAATTCAGACAACGTTCCGAACGAAAAATATATTGATTCTCGCTTCAAAAACCTGGAGCATGATCCTAATAACGAATATTCCATTCCCTATATGTGGGGAACCCTAGGAATCCTATACAACAAGAAAATGGTTACTGATCCTGTAGAGAGCTGGGATATCCTCTGGAATCCAAAATACAGGAAACAGATTCTTATGGTGGACAGCCAGCGTGACGCTATCGGAATTGCACTGCAGAAGCTTGGTTATTCACTCAACTCAGTTAATCCGACTGAGCTTGAGGCAGCCAAACAGGAGCTGATTAAGCAGAAAGAAATGGTTCTCGCCTATGTAATTGATGAGGCAAAAGATAAGATGATAGCCGGGGAAGCAGCTTTAGCTGTAGTTTGGTCCGGTGATGCGGTTTACGCAATGAGGGAGAATCCAGATTTAGATTATGCGGTACCAAAAAATGGCGGCAATCTCTGGTTTGATGGTATGGTAATTCCTAAGACTACGCAGAACAAAGAACTTGCTGAGTTATTTATCAATTTCATGAACGAACCGGAAATTGCACTGGCAAACGCTGAGTACACAGCTTATTCAACTCCGCATCTTGAGGCAAGAAAGATGCTGCCGCTGGAGTTAGCAGGCAACAAAGCCGCATATCCAGACGATGAGGATATTGCCAACACAGAAGTATTTGTCCATGTGGGAGATATGCTGCGGGAATATGACCGCATTTGGACTGAAGTCAAAGCGTACTAAGAAAATAAAAAACCTCTGCTCTAAAGCAGAGGTTT
>DURM01000023.1 GCA_012837335.1 Bacillota bacterium | reverse complement strand
GCGAAAGAATTGGGTTATAAGCGCTGCAAACCTAACGCTAAAACCAGCATTTTATTTTTGATTCGCCGCCGCTATGTCGCTGACCACAGCAATTTCAGCCATTTGGTAGAAGGAATAGAGGCTAATGCTGCAAAGCACTGCTCGGAATTAACGATTGAATTTGTCGATTCAGAAAAACAGCAGAGCTTGACCCTTCCCCAAAATCTGTCCCGCGGCAAGCGCTTCGATGGGGTTATCCTTTTGGGTAAATTCGAAGATCAATATGCTGAAAAGGTGCTGGATGCTGTACCAAATATGGTAATGATTAATGGCGGTTACGATACGTTAAAATGCAGCTATATTTACTACAATTTCAGCCGAATCGGATATATGGCAGCGGCGTACTTAATCAGTAAGGGGCATACCAAAATCGGTTTTATCGGATCTGAACCATCGTACAGCCGCGAGCTGCGGTATTTTGGGATTACTAGAGCCTTGGCTGAGCATGATCTGAACTTGAACCCGCAGCATGTGCTCAACAGCCGAGTAGATTTTGAAGAGCAGGTAAAAGAACTGATTGACGGCAATAACCTGCCAACCGCGTTTATCTGCCAGTCTGACCGCTCTGCCCTCAGGCTGATCAAGATTCTTCATCAAAACGAGATTCATGTGCCTAAAGATACTTCCGTAATTGGCAGTGGTAACTCAGAGATGTCCAGTATATCCATTCCCGCACTTACTACTTTCGAGACCAATATCCCTGAAGTATGCGAAATTGCTGTCACCACGCTTTTGGACCAAATTAACGGTACAAGCGAAATCGGACGAACAATTTATGTAGAAGTAGAGCTGATCGAACGTGAATCGGTTCGTAGTATAAACAACGAGGAGGCAGAGCAGGGTGGACCTGAAACGACTAATTAAATATTCACGCAAGTACCTTAAGTTGAACCTATTAGGTTCGATTCTATGTATCGCAGCTGTTATCGCGGCATTGAATATTCCGGTCATCACCAAAGATATCGTGGACCGCGTTTTGCTCGGCGGAGAGTTTGACCTTATGGGCAAATTGATTCTGACCTTATTTGGGCTGACCGTGATTAGAATCGCAACAGAGTATTCTCGCACCTATATTTTTGAACATACCAGCCAAAGGGTTCTCTATGATTTTCGCAGTGATCTATACCGCAAGCTGCAGCAGCAGTCTTTTTCTTATTATGACACTGTGCGAACAGGCACTTTAATGAACCGCTTAGTTGGGGATTTACAGTCGGTGCGCCAACTTCTAAATAGTGGATATGTCAGCCTGTTTGAAGGTTTATTCCGCATTGTATCTACTTTGGTAATGATGATTTCTTTTAGTCCTTCCCTGACGTTGGCCTTAGTTTTGATTGTCCCAGTCACATATTTTGCGATGCGGGCAATGTCTAAGCAGCTGCGTCCCGCTTACCGGCAGGTAAGAGAATCATTTGAGAACTTATCATCTTCTGTTCAGGAAAACTTAACGGGGATCAGAGTTGTGAAAGCGTTTGGGCGCGAAGACTATGAGAAAGACAGATTCAATGAGATCTCTTCTGAGTGGAATCAGAACAATATCGCAGCTGCTGATATCCGCTCCGTTTATATTCCTGTGCGGAGATTAATTGAAGGCTTCAGCACAGTTATTATTCTTCTGCTCGGTGGTTATCTGGTGATGCAGGGTCAGATCACTATTGGTACACTCTTTGCTTTCAATACTTATGTGGTCATGCTCGCAGGACCAATTCAAGAGGCGTCCCACTTGGTAAACTTGTGGGAAAATGCTAAAGCCTCGCTGGAAAAAGTCTTTGAGCTGATGGATGAGGAGATTGTTCTCACTAACAAGCCGGATGCTCTTCCCATGCCATCCTGCAGAGGGGAAGTGGAATTCAGAAACGTGGATTTTTCCTACGGCGAGCAGCCTGTTCTTAAGAATATCAACTTCAAAATGGAACCCGGCACCACCACCGCCATTATGGGCAGCACAGGTTCGGGTAAATCCACTATCATCAATCTGATTGCCAGATTTTATGACGTTACCGGCGGTGAAGTTTTGGTTGATGGAATCAATGTTAAGGATTATGACTACAACGAGCTTAGGAAAAACATCGGCATAGTTTTTCAAGAAACACTGCTCTTTTCCGATACGATAGCTAACAACATCGCGTTTGCAGTACCTGATGCCACCGATGAGCAAGTTGAACAGGCAGCTAAGATCGCAGATGCGCACAATTTTATTCTTGATATGCCAGAAGGCTATGATACGGTGATTGGCGAGCGGGGTATCGGTCTATCGGGAGGACAGAGACAGCGCATAGCGATTGCTAGAGCTATCTTAGCCAATCCCAAAATCTTAATCCTTGATGACGCAACTTCTAGTGTGGATATGGAAACCGAGCATGAGATCCAACAGACGTTAAAACAGCTGATGGATAACCGCACAACTCTGATAGTTGCTCACCGGATCTCATCGGTAAAGGATGCGGATCAGATTATTGTTCTTGATGAAGGTAGGATTGTAGAGCAGGGTACTCATGATGAACTGCTCGAACTGCGCGGTAAATATTATCAGACATTTATCGAGCAGTACCGCGAATACAAGGATGGGGCAGGCAGCCTGAAATTAGTATCGGGAGGGATGGAGTAGGTGGCTAGAAGCAGTTATAGATCAGAAGAAGCTGTTGTAAAGGACCTAGATGTAGGGCAGCTGAAACGACTGCTGCAGTACCTTAAACCGTACCGCAAGCAGTTGTGGCTCACAATTGCTCTAATGTTTGGTGCTACTATCATTGATAGTTTCAGTCCATATATTGTTCAGATTTCAATTGACGATTACATTCCCAACCGCAGAATCAGTATGCTGGTGGCAGTGACCTTGCTGTATGGAGCAGCCGTTGTGTTCAGTTATATTTTCACTCGGT
The DNA here is from genome assembly GCA_012837335.1 of Bacillota bacterium. NCBI lineage: Bacteria > Bacillati > Bacillota > Bacillota bacterium. The sequence continues at coordinate 99,100 of DURM01000023.1, read as the reverse complement.
TGAAGATCAAGTATGCTAACCGCACCGGACAGAACGTGCTTTTTGACCTGCGCCGCGACTTGTTCAATCATGTGCAGAACTTATCGCTCAACTTCTTTGACAATAACTCAGCAGGAAGAATCATGGTACGGATCGTCAACGACGTGAACACGCTCAACCATCTGTTCACGAACGGATTTGTTAATGTTATTTCGGAGATCTCAGTTCTGATTGTAATTGCGATTGCCATGTTTGTTATTCATCCGAAATTGGCTTTAGTAACTCTTGCCTCAGCGCCGCTGTTTATGACCCTGCTGATCTTAACGCGCAATGAGATTAGGAGACGGTGGCGGGAAATGCGGAGAAAAGTATCGAATCTCAACGCATATTTAAATGAGAACCTGATGGGAATGAAGGTAATTCAAGCCTTTGTGCGGCAAGAAGAGAACAATCGCGTTTTTCACATCGCCATCGGTGATGTATTCAAGTCGTGGATGGATGCAATCCGTCTAAACGCTGCTTTTGGACCGGCGGTAAACTTGGTTTCTATAATCGGCACGATGATTGTTTATTGGTACGGATCCAAGCTCTTAAGGATTGATGGCGTTACACCGGGAGTTATTCTTTCGTTTTCTCTCTATCTGACGAAGTTTTGGCGGCCGGTGCAGATGCTCAGCAACTTCTACAACCAACTCTTAGTTGCTTCAGCATCATCAGAGCGAATCTTTGAACTGCTTGACCAACAACCGCAGATTGTCAGTTTGTCAGAACGCAGATTAGATAAGATTGAAGGCAGTGTTGAATTCCGGGATGTGTCCTTTCACTATGAGCCAGAAAAACCGGTTCTTAAAAAAATCAATTTTACTGCGAAGCCCGGGGAAACCATAGCTTTAGTTGGCGAAACCGGTTCAGGTAAAACAACGATTATCAATCTGCTAGCTAGATTTTACGATCCAATCGAAGGACAAGTGCTGATCGATGGTCAAGATATTAAGCATGTTGAACTGGATTCTCTGCGGGAAAAAGTCGGTGTGATGCTTCAAGATCCGTTTATCTTCTCCGGTACAGTAATGGATAATATCCGCTATGGCAAGCTTGATGCCACCGAAGAAGAAGTCATTGAAGTTGCCAAAGCTGTCCACGCCCATGATTTTATCGTGGAGATGGAAAATGGCTATTACACATCTGTTAATGAGGGTGGAACGCGGCTGTCCATCGGACAGCGGCAGCTGATTTGCTTTGCTCGAGTACTTCTGTCAGATCCGCAGATCCTAATTCTTGACGAAGCAACATCCAGTGTCGATACCCACACTGAGATCCTGCTGCAGAGAGCGATCGACAAACTTTTGGATGGCAGGACGTCATTTGTAATCGCCCATCGACTTTCAACAATTCGCAATGCGGATCGGATCATGGTCATTGATAAGGGAGAAATTGCGGAAGTTGGAACCCATGATGAACTGCTGGCCAAGAAAGGACTCTACTACCAGCTTTATACAGTGCAGTATGAATATCTTAATGCCGTTTAGGAGGGTGAGGCTGTGTTAGAGCGGAACAACTCAGTCTTGGTGCTGGTTGATGCCCAAACAAAACTGATGAATGTGATGGATGATGCGGAGCGCCTAATCCAAAATCTGAAACGGTTAATTAAGGGGATGCAGGTATTAGGCATCCCCTTAATTGTAACCGAACAGTACCCCAAAGGCTTAGGCCCAACAATTCCAGAGTTAACGGACCTGTTAAATCCGGAAACTAAAGTAGTTGAAAAAATTACGTTCAGCTGTACCGATGAACCAAAATTTATGAATGCGCTGGAAAAAACAAAACGCAAACAGGTGATTCTCTGCGGAGTGGAGTCTCATATCTGTGTCTACCAAACTGCATTAGGACTTAGGAGCAGAGGATATGATGTGGAGATTGCAGCTGATGCGGTTTCTTCCCGTAGTGCGGACAACCGTAAACTGGCTTTATTTAGACTAGCACAGATGGGAGTCGGGATCACTGGCACGGAGATGGTTTTATTTGAACTGCTGCGCCGCGGTGAAGGTGACCAGTTTAAGGCTATCAGTAAAATCGTAAAATAGCAGGAATACAGGTTGTGAAGGTCGAACAGTTAAGTAGATAATTATTCGAATTTCTCACAAATACAGATCTTGGCGAATAAGATCTGGGATGGCTGGAATAGGTGATTCGATGATAATTAAAGCTGAAACATGTTTTGCAGTAATAGAAGAGTTAGCACCCCTTAAGTATGCTTACGAATGGGATAATTCCGGACTGCAGGTGGGGTCTCCACTGCAGCCAGTAAAAAAAATACTGGTTACGCTGACGGTAACAGAAGCTGTTGTCGACAGCGCAGTTAAATCAAATGTTGATTTAATTATTTCTCACCACCCTTTGATTTTTCAGCCATTGCGTTCAATTCAAACTGATTCTCCGTGCGGGAAGATTCTGCAGAGATTATTGATCAATAATATCGTGGTTTATGCCTGCCACACTAATTTAGACCGGGCTCCATTTGGGTTGAATTATTGGCTTGCAGAATCGCTGAGCCTTAAAGACCATCAAGTTTTAGACGTTGAAACAGACGAAGGTGTGGGTATCGGTCGAATCGGATATATTGAACCGGTTACGCTGGCAGAATTAGCAGATCAGCTTAATAAGCTTTGGGATACCCAGGTGAGGTATGCTGGCGACCCTTTGGTACAGTGCAGTAAGATTGCTGTCTGCGGCGGTTCCGGAAGCGATTTAGTGCAGAAAGCTGTTGAACAGCAGGCAGATGTATTGATTACTGGCGATGTGAAGTACCATACTGCTCTTGACGCAAAAGCAATGGGTTTCGCAGTGATAGATGGCGGTCACTATGCGACAGAGAAAATAATGATCTCAAAAACAGCGCAGTATTTAAGGTCGAAGCTGGATATTGAAATAGTTGAGGAATCAGCTGGCGATAACCCGTTTCTATTTTGATTCCCAACCAAGGTGGTGAGAGATTATGGCTCCACGGAAATGTGTGATCTGCGGCAAGACCATCCCGGCGGAAAGACTAAAAGCTTTACCCCAGACTAAAAGGTGCGTGGATTGTGCCCGCGAAAAAGGGTCTGACATTGTTACCCGCAAGGTTGATATCGGTATGGATGCAGACACTTACAAAGATTTACTGGGAGCTACACGCAGTTAAATCACCCCAGCTAGTTGCACTGAGACATATTTTGTGGTATACTTTTCTATGCCGTTAAGTGAATCAGATGATCGCGGGAGTAATCCCGAGGAAAGTCCGAGCTCCATAGGGCAGGATGCTGGGTAACACCCAGTGGGGGCGACCCTAAGGAAAGTGCCACAGAAACATACCGCCTATAAAAGGTAAGGGTGAAAAGGTGAGGTAAGGGCTCACCAGCAATTAGGTGACTAATTGGCTAGGTAAACCCCATCCGGAGCAAGGCCAAATAGGGGAGAAGGAGCTGCCCGTTCCATCTGACTCCCGGGTTGGCTGCTTGAGGCATTAGGCAACTAATGTCCTAGATAGATGATCATCCGCGACAGAACTCGGCTTACCGATTCACTTAGCAGGCAATTTCATAATTCGATTGGAAACTCTGACAAAAGTCAGAGTTTTTTTATCGTTTTTTTCGTTTTGAGGAAGGAATAACCAATTTGACACCGAATAATGTCATCGAGTGGTAAATAGTGGGAGAAAGTGGGGGAAATTTCCGGAGAGGGGTTCGGCTCATGTTTATGGGCGAATATCAACACTCGGTGGACAACAAGGGAAGATTGATTATTCCAGCCAAGTTCCGTGAAGATTTGGGCGAAAACGCGGTGATGACACGGGGCTTGGATAATTGTCTATTTCTATTTCCCCAATCGGAGTGGAAAATCTTGGAGGAAAAATTAAAATCGCTTCCCCTCACTAAAGCTACTGCCCGCCAATTTGTCCGGTTTTTCTTTTCGGGAGCTACAGAATGTGATTTGGATAAGCAGGGACGAATTACCATCCCGCAAAATTTGAGGGATTACGCTGATGTAGATAAAGATGTGGTTGTGATCGGAGTGTCCAACCGGATTGAGATATGGAGCCGCGGACGTTGGGAACAATATATGCAGGAAGCTGAGGAAGCTTATGAGGAGATCGCGGAGAATATTGTTGAGCTCGGAATCTAGCTATTAATACTAAGGATGATTGAGATGGATTTTGTACATCAACCGGTTTTACTGAACGAAGTGATCGCAGGGCTTAACCTCAAGCCCAATGGCATCTATGTTGACTGCACTTTAGGAGGCGGAGGCCACACTCAGGCTGTTCTCGATTCTCAGCCCGATGTTACAGTTATCGGTATTGATCAGGATCCGAATGCATTGGCAGCTGCTCAAGCAAGACTGGCTCCGTATGGTTCCCGAGTAAAATACGTTCGCGATAATTTTCGCAATTTAGATCGTGTCTTGGCATCAGTAGACCATCTCCATGTAGACGGAATTCTAATGGATATTGGAGTATCTTCACCTCAATTAGATCAAAAAGATCGCGGATTCAGCTACCAGCATGATGCCCGTTTGGATATGCGGATGGATCCAATGGCCCAGATATCAGCTCATGATTTGGTTAACAGCCTGACAAAGCAGGAACTAACGCGAATAATTCGTGATTATGGAGAGGAGCGCTGGGCAAACCGCATTGCTGAGTTTATTGTGGAGCACCGCCGCGAAAAGCCTATCGACACCACCGGTGAACTGGTGTCGGTAATTAAAGCAGCAATTCCCAAGAAAGCAAGGCTAGAAGGACCTCATCCTGCCAAACGCACTTTTCAAGCTCTGCGGATAGCAGTTAACGATGAGCTGGGAGCGCTCAGCGAAGCAATAGAAAAAGCAGTAAATCATTTGAAGCCGCAGGGACGGCTCTGCGTGATTACATTTCACTCGTTAGAGGATCGACTAGTAAAGAATGCGTTTCGGGAGTTTGAAAATCCCTGTATTTGTCCACCCGGTCTGCCGATCTGCACCTGCGGTAAGGAACCGCTGGTAAAAATCATTACCCGCAAGCCGATCGCAGCCGGGCAAGAAGAACTTGCAGCAAATCCAAGGGCACGCAGTGCTAAACTGCGTGTATGTGAGCGTTTACCTTAAGGAGGATTTGACCATGGAACCCGCTTTGAAGCTGGAATACTATGAAGTGGAGAGTGTCGAAGAAATTCGGCCTACCTCTAAAAAACGCCGCAAAAAAAGAGTTCCGATCCCAGTCTTGATCTGCCTGACAGCAATGCTGTTTGTTGGCGGTGGCTTGTTTTATATTAATCAGCAGGTAATAACCATGCAGATGAATGTGAAGATTGGACAGCTGGAGACGCAGCTTGCAGATCTAAAACAAGAAAACGACCACCTTTTATTAACGCTGAAAGAAACCACCCGCCTTTCTACAATTGAAATAATGGCAAGGCAGGAATTGGGGATGATCGATCCGGTTGGAACTGAAATGCTGGTTATGAATCAGCAGCCTCACAGCGAGCCAGAAGCTGCGGGTTGGATTGATGCGCCGGCTTCAGAGACACAGAACTTGTTTACTGTGGTTGCCAACTGGATGAATCGACTGCTGCCGGTAGGAGGAGTTGAAGCTGGAAGAATTGGGCAATAAAAAGAGAATCTACCGAAGATATGCAGGGCTATTTATCTTTTTTGCTTTTTTTGTATCCGTTTTGATCGGACGTTTGATATATCTGCAGCTGTGGAGCAAAGCTCGCTATACAAATTTTGCAAAAGCACAGCGGCTCCAGCCAGCGACAATTGATCCGCAGCGAGGCAACATTTATGACCGCAATTATGAACTTTTAGCCAGAAGCGTTGATGCTTATTCAATTCATGTAATTCCCAGCAGCAGTCGTGATCACCGCCAGGCTGCTGAGCAGCTGGCGTTGTATGTGGATCTGAGCGCTGATGAAATCGAAGCCCGCTTTTTGGAGCAGGAGGAAAGCCAGACAAATTTTTGGTTGACTCGTAAGCTCAGTTATGAAGCAGCGGCAAAAATTCGTGAACTCAACATTCCCGGCATTCGTTTGATCACGCGACCGCAGCGTTTTTATCCCCAGGGCAGCCTCGCAGCGCATGTGCTGGGTATTGCCGGGATTGATAATCAAGGCTTGGAGGGCCTTGAATACCATTATGATGAATATTTGAGCGGCACTCCGGGTACGATGCAGGTCGAAAAAGATGCAGTGCAGCGCCGCATACCAGGTGGCTATGAAAACTTGATTCCACCGGTTAATGGGCATGATTTAGTTTTGACGCTGGATTCAGTAATTCAGTACATAGCTGAAAAGGAGCTAAAGTCAGCGGTCACTGCTTCGGAAAGTGAAGCCGGTGTTATCTTGATCATGAGACCGAAAACCGGTGAAATCCTCGCCAACGCAGTTTATCCTACCTTTGATCCCAACAACTATCAAAGTTACCCTACAACCTATCGCCGCAATATTGCGCTTACCGATCTCTACGAGCCAGGATCCACATTTAAAATCTTTACTGCAGCAGCAGCTATTGATCTAGGAATTGCCAACGCAGAGCGCGAATTCTACAGCGGACCTTCATGGTCGGTCGGCGGCGGCAGTGTTCGCAGTTCTAATATCTATGGGCATGGACGTATAAATTTCTTAGAGGCTGTTGAAAAATCGGACAATATCGCCTTTGCCCAGCTGTCTGTTGAGATGGGGCCCGAGCGTTTTTATCCGTATTTAGCAAATTTTGGCTTTGGCAAAAAATCTGGAATTGACTTTCCAGGAGAGGCTGTGGGAATTGTGCCTAAACCGGGGCAAATCGCCCACGGCGAGACACTCCAATGGGCAAACATAGGTTTTGGCCAAGGAATTGCGGTAACACCGCTGCAGATGCTGATGGCAGCCTGTGCTGTTGCCAACAATGGCACGGTGATGCGTCCATATTATGTTGCTCAGATTCGCGATGAAAATGGGAAAATTCTGAAGACAACCGAGCCGCAGGTGCTCAGTCAGGCCATTAAGCCTGAAACGGCTGAAACATTAACTGAATACTTGGTTTCTGCGGTTAATAATGGCTCTGGAAGTCGAGCTAGAGTGGTCGGAATTGAAATTGCCGGTAAGACCGGCACTGCGGAAGTGCCTACTCAAGGCGGCTATGGTGAAGACCGGGTGGCGTCATTCATCGGATTTGGTCCTGCTGAGGACCCGGAAATAGCTGTATTGGTAGTCTTGTACCGGCCGCAGATTGAAATTCGCTATGGTGGCGTGATTGCTGCGCCAGTTTTTCAATCTGTCGCTGAGCAAGTTCTTGACTATCTCGGCATTCCCCGCAAGCAGACTAAGGTTGCTGCTGACGGAATGGCAGTTGTGCCGAATGTGCGCAATTATCCCATCGCTGAAGCTGAGAAGATCCTAAAAGAACACAGACTGACCGCGAACTATGTTAATGAGGGAACGATAGTCAGGGATCAAATCCCAAGTCCCGGCAGTCGAGTACTGCCGCATACAGCAGTTAATTTAGTTTTTTATTCGGGTTCAGAGGCGGTCTTGGTAGAGGTTCCCAGTTTGACCGGAAAGAGCATGCGGGATGTTTCGACAATACTGAATGACTTAGGGTTGCAGTTTCGCGCGTCGGGCAGCGGTATAGCATCATCCCAGATGCCGGAACCGGGAGCCAGGGTTCCGGTGGGAACCGTCATTGAAGTTAAATTTCAGCCATAGAATGGGAATAATAGGTATATTAGTCGGTAGGGGGATCATCATGCGCATTTCACAATTAGCAGCAGGACTGGAGTGCGAAATAATTGGCGGAGACTGCCGGGTAACGGGATTAAGCTATGATTCGCGCCGTGTACAGCCGGGAGATGTGTTTTTTGCAATTCGCGGTTTCAAAACCGATGGGCATAAATACATTGAGCAGGCAGCTGCTAATGGAGCAGCTGCAGTGGTGGTTGATACTATCCAAGTTCTGGACTCCGACATTACTCAAGTCGTAGTAGCGGATACGCGGGTGGCGATGGCTGAAATGTCAGCCGCTTTTTTTCAGCATCCTTCACGAAAACTAAGAGTAATCGGCGTCACTGGCACTAACGGCAAAACAACTACTACATATTTAATTAAAGCCATACTGGAGCAGGCAGGTTTTAAAGTGGGATTAATCGGGACCATTCAAACCCTGATTGATCAAACTGTGATTCCTGCAGTTCGCACCACACCCGAGTCTTTGGATCTCCAGTCTCTTTTAGCAAGAATGGTAGCTGAACAGGTAGAGTATGTAGTGATGGAAGTGTCCTCTCACGCGCTCGAATTAAACCGCACTGCCGGACTAGAATTTGATACGGCTGTTTTTACCAATTTAACTCAGGATCATCTTGACTTTCATCATGATTTTACGCATTATTTTCAAGCGAAGGCCAAACTTTTTGTCAATCTGGCTGCAGCTGGAACCAAATCCAAGAAACTGGCAGTGATAAATTACGATGATTCTTATGGCTTGAAAATGGCTGCGCAGAGTTCTGCGCAGGTATTCAGCTATGGGATCGAGCAGCCGGCTCAGATTCGCGCCTGCGATCTGGAGATCTTCGGTGATGGAATGAAGTACCAGTTGGTCACTCCGTTTGGATGCACGGACTTAAACATGAATCTAACTGGTCGTTTTAATGTCTACAATACGATGGCAGCTGCTGCGGCATGTTTGGCAGAAGGGGTCAGCTTGGAGCAGATCAAAATCGGCCTAGAGAAAGTCCGGGGAGTTCCCGGCAGATTTGAACTGGTTGATGCGGGCCAAGATTTTACCGTAATAGTTGATTATGCTCATACGCCGGATAGTTTGACCAATGTACTCAAGACAGCACGCAGCTTTACGGAAAACCGGATTCTCGCGGTATTCGGCGCCGGTGGAGATCGGGACCGGGCTAAGAGACCTCTGATGGGGCAGGCTGCAGCAAGGCACAGCGATTATGTGATTTTAACGTCAGATAACCCCCGGAGTGAAGATCCGGAGCGGATCTGCTCCGAGATTGAGCAAGGGATCATTGCTGAGAAGGATAAAACACCAAACTTTGATTACACCATTGAAGTTGATCGGGGCAGAGCCATTGAAAAAGCGATTAGAATGGCGGTAAAAGGTGATACAATTATAATCGCCGGTAAAGGCCATGAAACATATCAAGAGTTTGCGGATCACACAATTGATTTTGATGATCGAGCCGAGGCGTTAAGGATTCTAAAGGAGCTGTAAGATCATGTATCCACTCACTTTTAAACAAGCTGCCGATCTTTTGGGTCAGCGGCGCAGTGATCAAAATCTAATCTCAAAGGTTATTATTGACAGCCGTGATGCGGAAGCGGAGTGTTTGTTTTTTGCCCTGCCCGGATCAAATGTTGATGGTCATGATTTTGTAGATGATGTTCTAAAAGCTGGTGGATACGCGGTGGTAAGGCGGGGTTATGGTCGCGGTGAACGGACAATTGAAGTCGATGATCCCCTTACAGCTCTCCAGAAACTAGCGCAGTATCAGCTGAAACAGATTGACATCCCTGTTGTGGCTGTAACCGGGAGCAACGGCAAGACGACAACCAAGGATTTTACTGCAGCAGTTTTGGAAGCCAAATATTCGGTCTGGAAAACCCAAGGAAATTACAACAACGAAATTGGAGTGCCCTTGACTATCTTGGCGATTGAACCGCACCATGAGATTGTTGTTCTGGAGATGGGTATGCGTGGACTGGGTGAAATTCTGCATTTAACAGAGATTGCTCCACCTCAGGTAGCAGTGATTACGAATGTTAATCCAGTGCACATGGAGCTTTTGGGAAGTTTAGACAATATTGCTCAAGCTAAAGCTGAGCTTCTCGAAGGGCTTAGGCCGGGCGGTACGGCGGTTCTTAACGGTGATGACCATCGGGTCCGCAACCACGCATCTAAAGCAGGTCGGGTGTTGTTTTTTGGGAAAAATGCCGCTAATCAGCTGCGGGCTGAAAACATCCGGGTTGATCAAGATGGCTGCGCTAGCTATGATCTGCTCTGGAATGATATCCGTGTATCTGTTTCGCTGCCGGTTCGGGGCGTTCACAATGTTTTAAACAGCCTTGCCGCTGTGGGCGTGGGTTTGCAGTTTGGAATACCCGTATCAGAGGCAGCATCCGCTTTGAAACACGTAGAGTTGACCGGAATGCGGTTTGAGAAGGAAGAGGGAAAAAGCGGGATCACGATCTTAAATGACGCTTACAACGCCAGTCCCGCATCGGTGCGGTCAGCTCTCGAAACGCTTGATCTGATGGCTTCCAGCGGCAGAAAAGTGGCTGTCCTTGGAGACATGTATGAGCTGGGATCAATATCCGAAAGTGCGCATCAGGAAGTAGGCCGGTATGCTGCTCAAGTCTGCGACTTTCTAATCTTTGTCGGCAGGTTTGCAGATTATATGCAGAAAGGTGCAGAATCTGCCGGGGCATCGCCTTCGCAATTGAAAATATATCATTCAGTTGAAGAACTGCTTTCTGAACTCGAGGGCCTGATTAATCCCCAAGATTTGGTATTAATTAAAGCATCGCGCTCGGTTCAGCTGGAGCGGGCAGCAGAAGTATTAAAAGTGAGGTAAGTTTGATGGAAAATGTTGCGATTTATTTACCGTTTCTCGGGGCTTTGATAGCATTTGCTGTCGTAATTTTGATGGGCCCGATGACTATCAAATTTTTACATGATCTGAAATTCGGCCAAAATGTGCGGTCAGATGGTCCTAAACGACATCTTCAGAAAGCCGGTACCCCAACGATGGGCGGAGTAATGATCCTAATCGGTGTCACCATCGCCGTTCTGTTCTTTAACAGGGGTAATAATCAAGTGTACTTTGCATTATTCGCTACGCTCGCTTACGGCGTTATTGGTTTTTTGGATGATCTAATCATAATTTTAACGCGCCGATCGCTTGGACTCAAAGCGCGGCAGAAGCTGTTCGGGCAGTTTTTTATTGGTTTTTTAGTGGCGTTGTATGCGATTTCCAGACCGGATATCGGCACTGACATTTTGATTCCTTTTACAGACATCGTGATTAGTCTCCCGAAAATAGTTTATGCGATTTTGGTACTGGGAGTTATGGTTGGAACTACTAATGCAGTAAACCTGACTGACGGATTAGATGGATTAGCCTCAGGTACAGTTGCGATTGCCGCGGCTGCGTATGGCGCTGTTGCCTATCTTTTGGGAAATCCCGAGCTGGCTCTGTTTGCAGGCGCTGTAACCGGAGCGTGTCTCGGTTTTGCCTGGTTTAACGCCCATCCTGCGGCGGTATTTATGGGTGATACCGGTTCACTGGCTCTGGGGGGAGCAGTAGCTGTTCTTGCAGTTTTAACCGGCACACCTCTTCATTTGGTTATCATTGGTGGGATTTTTGTGATTGAAGCGTTGTCAGACATTATTCAGGTTGTTTATTTCCGGTTAACTAAAGGCAAACGCTTCTTCAAAATGGCACCAATCCACCATCATTTTGAACTGCTGGGATGGGAGGAGCCTAAGATTGTCACCAGATTTTGGTTGGTTGGTCTCTTTTTCGCACTATTGGGGTTGTTAGCAGTCCTCTAACCGAATATAGATTTAGGGAAGGGGGGCGAAACCGGATGGCATTTTTTACGAAAGAAGGAAGTATTGATTTAATTGTCTTTACAGCTGTGATTGCACTTTTAAGTATTGGATTGGTAATGGTCTTCAGCGCATCATCAGTAATGGGAATAAACGATTTTCGCGATCCGTACCACTACGTGAAGCGCCAGTTGGTCTGGGCAGTACTTGGATTGATTAGTATGTACGCAGCTGCAAAGATTGATTATCATATTTATCAATATTTAGCCCTACCCGGGTTGATTATCGCCATAGCTTTGTTGGTTTTAGTCTTATTTATTGGCGATGATATCGGCGGATCAACCCGCTGGATCAGTTTGGGCTTCTTTAACCTGCAGCCATCTGAAGTCGCTAAATTGGCCATGGTTAATTACACTGCACTGTATATTTCGAACAAGCGCAGCAAGCTGAGGAAATTCTTATCCGGTCTGCTGCCTCTGCTGGTAATTCTGGGGATTCAATTTGGATTAATCATGATGGAGCCCGATTTCGGAACCGCTATGACTATGGTCTTTACCATCGTTATTATTTTGTTTGCAGGTGGTGCTCATCTTGGACAGATGGCTGTTTTGGGATGCTTATCCGTACCAGCCTTTTATTATCTGATCAAATATGAGCCTTATCGGGCGAAACGCCTGCTGGCTTTTTTGGATCCATGGGCTGATCCGACCGGTACAGGTTGGAATATCATCCAATCTTTAACAGCGATTGGTTCCGGAGGTTTGTTCGGGTTAGGTTTGGGCAACAGCAGGCAAAAATTTTCGTATCTTCCTGAGCATCATACTGACTTTATTTTCCCGATTCTCTGTGAGGAATTAGGTTTTATCGGCGGAGCTCTGGTCCTGCTGCTGTTCTTCTTGGTAGCCTGGCGCGGACTGAGAATTGCGCTTAACGCTCCGGATTTGTATGGGAGCCTTTTGGCTATAGGCCTTACCTCAACGATTGCTTTTCAAGCTCTTTTAAATATCGGAGTGGTGACTGGAGTACTTCCGGTAACGGGAATCACCCTTCCCTTCATCAGCTATGGCGGTTCGTCGCTGATCATTAGTCTGGCGAGTGTGGGGGTACTGCTGAACATTTCCCGGCAGCTTAGTTCATGAATTTATTTTCTGCATCCTTTCACCAAAACCTAGCTCCTGCATACTATGAACAGTGCTGAAGGAGCATGGAGCAGAGGTGATAGGATGCAAAAGTTATTGATCGAGGGTGGTTATCCACTGTCAGGCACCATCCGGATCAGCGGCGCTAAAAACGCTGTGCTGAAATTGATGGCGGCAGCGCTGCTGGGTAGGGGTAAATTTGTGATTCACGATGTTCCTGCAATTAAAGACGTGTATACCATGATTGGTGTGCTGACCGCTTTAGGGGTTAAGGCTGAACTTGCCGATTCGATTCTTACCTTAGAAGTAGATGAGATATCCGGCGAACCGCCGACCGATTTGGTGCAGGAGATGCGGGCTTCGATTCAGGTTATGGGCCCTTTATTAGCCCGTTTAGGCTGGGTAAAAATTGCTAAGCCCGGTGGCTGTGCTATTGGCGATCGACCGATAGATCTGCATTTAAGAAATCTTGAGCGCCTAGGAGCGGTGATTGAAGAGCGGCACGGTTATATTACTGCCCGCTGTTTGCGCTTGACTGGACAGGAGATTTCCCTCGATTTCCCCAGCGTCGGCGCTACCGAAAACTTAATGATGGCAGCATCATTGGCTAAAGGAAAAACCATTATCTACAATGCAGCGCGGGAACCGGAGATAGTTGATATCCAAAACTTTCTTAATCAAATGGGAGCTAAAGTATATGGGGCCGGTACCAGTGTAATAGTGGTGGAAGGCATCGATGCTGACCATTTAGGCAGTACTGAGTATACAGTGATTCCAGATCGGATCGAAGCTGGGACTTATTTATTAGCAGCAGCAGTTACTCGGGGCAGCATTACTTTGGAAAATGTTATTCCCCAGCACATTCAGGCTTTATTGAGCAAATTGGTTGAAACTAACGCGCGGCTCTCGATTGGATTAAATAAAATAACACTTGAATCAGGTAGAACAATCCAGCCGGCTAATATCATTACCCTGCCTTATCCCGGGTTTGCCACCGATCTGCAGCCGCAGTTTATGAGTTTAGTCACTTTAGCAGAAGGGAGTAGTGTGATTAAGGAAACGGTTTACTCCCGCCGCTTTGGGCATGTAGAGGAATTAAGGCGAATGGGCGCCAATATTCAGCTTGATACAAATTCTGCGATTGTGCGAGGGGTAAAACAGCTGACCGGTGCTTCGGTGCGCGCAGTAGATCTCCGGGCTGGAGCGGCCCTTGTTATTGCTGGTTTGGCCGCCCATGGGATAACTAAAGTGTCCGGTGTGGAGCATATCATGCGGGGATACGAAAAACTAGTTGAAAAGCTGCAGGGAGTCGGTGCAAAAATTGAACTAATTACTGAAGAGGGTAACTGACTGTAGTTAGTCAGTTACCCTTACCACAAGGTCCGTCCTATTTTTTTGGGCAGGGGAGGATGAGCAAGGTGCAGCGTAGAATTATATCAATTGTAATCATAATCCTTGTTTTATGCGCTTATGCATTTCTTAATTCCAGTTATTTCAGTTTGGATGAACTAGAATGGAGCGGCCTTACTTTTTTAGCTCCAAGTGATCTGCTTGCCGAGACAAGCTATGCCGGCCGAAATGTCTTTCGGATCGATAAAGGAGAATTGGCTGAGCAAATCCGAGGCCATATATGGATAAAAGACGCGGCTGTAGCCTGGAAGTGGCCAAACCATCTCAGTGTGAAGGTGACAGAACGCAAACCTGTGGCTTTGGTTGCAGGCAGTGATAGTTGGTTTGTTTTAGATGACGAGGGAGTAGTCCTGCCTCCTCCGCGGGGATTTAACTTCGGATCGCTGCCATTGGTCACGAATATTGATTTGGATGCTGGTGAGCAGTTCATTTCCATAGCCAGGCTGTTAGCTCAGCTGCCGACAGGATTGTATGAGAATGTATCTGAGTGGAATTCTCTGGAGCAGACGTTGATTACTAGAGCCGGTACTCAAATTCTCCTTGGCAATCTGCGGGATTTAGACCGCAAACTGGCAGCTTTAGACTTGATATTACAAGAGTTGGCTAAACGCAGTGCAGTTCCTAAGCGCATTGACCTGCGTGTTGCCAACAGTCCAGTGATTATTGAATAAAAAGGAAATACTGTTGATTATGTGGAACTAACAAATGAGGATTTTGCAGTATATGGATTAATGTTTGTTTTACATTTGTGGACCAGAGAAGGGGGATCTTATGTTTGAGTTTGATCTTGAGGGTGGTCAGTTCGCCAACATAAAAGTTGTCGGTGTGGGTGGAGGCGGCAGCAATGCTGTTAACCGAATGATTCATGCGGGTCTGCAGGGTGTACATTTTATTGCTTTAAATACTGATGCTCAAGCATTGATGCTGTCAGAAGCCAACGATAAGATCCAAATTGGTGCTAAGCTGACTAAAGGTCTAGGCGCAGGTTCAAATCCGGAGGTCGGTCAGCGTTCGGCAGAGGAAAGCAAGGAAGAAATCCGCGCTGTGCTGGAAGGTGCCGACATGGTGTTTATCACTGCCGGGATGGGTGGTGGCACCGGTACCGGTGCGGCACCGGTTGTGGCTGAAATTGCTAAAGAATGCTCAGCCCTCACAGTGGGTGTAGTTACTAAACCTTTTGCGTTTGAGGGACGCAGACGCCAAGCTCAGGCAGAAAAGGGAATTGAGCTTTTGAAAGCCAAAGTTGATACGCTGATTACAATTCCCAATGACCGCCTGCTGCAGGTAGCCGAAAAAAGAACCACCATGCTGGAAGCCTTTAAAATTGCTGATGATGTCCTGCGTCAAGGTGTGCAGGGAATATCTGATTTGATCACAGTTCCGGGACTTATTAACCTTGACTTTGCTGACGTGAGGGCAATCATGACAAATGCGGGTTCTGCCTTAATGGGCATTGGACAAGCTTCCGGTGATGATAGAGCTATCCAAGCAGCTAAACAGGCTATCTCCAGCCCGCTGCTGGAAGCATCAATTAAGGGTGCAAAAGGCATCTTATTGAGTTTGAGTGGAAGCTCCAACCTAGGTTTACTTGAAGTCAACGAAGCCGCGGGAATTGTCGCTGATACAGCCGATCCTGATGCAAATATCATTTTCGGAGCAGTGATCAATGAAGATCTCCAGGACGAGATTATTGTTACTGTAATTGCTACTGGGTTTGATGCTGCCGAAAGAACCCTACCTGGGGAGGAAAGTGAGCTTGACATCCGTCCGTTTACTAGTGAGGATTTGGATATTCCAGCGTTTTTAAGAAAGAAATAAAAAAGAGGCGAAGCCTCTTTTTTTAATTCAATCTTTGAATCTCCCGCTGGAGCTTTTTCAGGATTTTCTTTTCCAAGCGGGAGATATATGATTGTGATATGCCCAGCAGATCTGCTACTTCTCGCTGGGTTTTTTCTATGCCATTATTTAAACCGAATCTCAGCTCCATTATTTTCCTCTCCCGCCCGCTTAACCGTTCTAGGGCCTGTTTTAACAGGGCCTTATCCACTTCTTCTTCAATATATTTGATCACATCGCTTTCGCTTCCCACTACATCAGCAAGTACCAGTTCGTTTCCGTCCCAGTCCGTGTTTAAGGGTTCGTCGAAAGACACTTCTGCTCTAATTTTGCTTGTGCGCCGCAGATACATTAGGATTTCATTCTCGATGCAGCGCGATGCATAAGTGGCAAGCTTTATGTTTTTATCGGGATCAAAAGTGTTAACTGCTTTGATCAGGCCAATAGTCCCGATTGAAACTAAGTCTTCAATAAAGATTCCGGTGTTTTCAAACTTGCGGGCAATGTAGACTACCAGCCGGAGGTTGTGCTCAATCAATGGAGATTTTACTGTAAGATCTCCTGCCCGCAGTCTGTTTAAAAGTTCCGATTCTTCATCCGCGGTTAAGGGGGGCGGAAGGACCTCGCTGCTGCCCACATAGTGTACCGGAGGAGTAATCCGCAGGATGGTGAGCAGTTTAATCAGCAGTAATCTCAACTTAAGCCTCACGTTCTGACTGAGCTGCATGAGTCGGTTCTCCTCCCTGAAATGTTATTGGTGACGCTGCGGCGGGAACTGGACTATCCAAAAGTTCCGGCGGCAGCAGCGCTTGATATTCTCCGTCAGGATCTAATGTGTGCTGGTAGACAGCGATAATACCTGATGTATCACACTGTTCGCTGCTGTTTGTGATCTCTATCCGATCAGGGCGAAATCCTACTAACACCCCATTTTTTACACCGATGGCATTGAAGGGAATGATTCGTAAGCGTACTGCAACATCGGGTTCGGCGTGATCGATTGCACTGAGATTACCTGAAGATAAATCAGCAATTAACTGGGCTGTTTCTTCATCAAATAAGGGCATCAAGGCATTTTGCTCTACAACGATTACCGGTTGTTTGGTGAGGGGCTCTTTTAATTGGTTTCCAGTATCGATCAGGGCGGTTAATTCAACACTTCTTTCATTGAAAACGATTTTGATCGGCAGTTGATATACATGGTGGTAAATCCGCTTTTGGATTACTCCCCATCCAAGCTCAGCAGCTATTAAGATAACCGCAATTGAGACTAAAACTCCGGCTGTGAACTGAGGTTCAGCTGCAGAACCGAGCAAATAGGCCGCTGCCATACCGGCTCCGGCACTGATAAAACCAATACCGTAAAAGTAAGCTAGGACTCGGAATAGTTTCCTGCCTTTTGTGCGAGGATAGAAGCATACCACGATCATCAATAAGGATATTAGGACAAGTGTGGGAAAGAACCTCAGCAGTCCATAAAAGGGAATCAGACTATAGCTTGACAGCATGAACAGCAGATAATGCAGAGTTCCGATCAGCGCACCAAGAGCCAGTCTCGGGCGTGTAGTCGGTGACCGGGTCACTTCTGCAGCTGCCCATAAGAGGATGAACTCAAACAAAAAATTGGAAAACAACCGCAAAATCAGTGCGTCTATATAAATAATGTATCCCGGCATCGGCTCCCTCCTCTCGCTCAATTTCTATAGGGGAATATTTGTGGTTAAATTGGCAATTTCCTCCTTTGTCCTAATATATTTCATAAACATTGGAATTCCGGAATAGAACGTTCAATTCCTGGCAATACTTTTCTTGTGAGTGTCAAATAATCAGGGGAGGATCTTATGAACAAGGTTGAGATCTGCGGTGTAAATACATCTAAACTGCCTGTTCTCTCTAATAAGAAAATGCGTGAACTCCTTGCCAAAATAAAAGATGGCGACCAGCAGGCCCGCGAAGAAATGGTTCAGGGCAACTTAAGGCTGGTCTTAAGTGTAATCCAGCGCTTTAATAACCGCGGTGAGTATGTGGATGATTTGTTTCAAGTGGGATGTATCGGCTTGATGAAGGCTATTGATAACTTCGATCTCAGTCAAAATGTTAAGTTCTCAACATATGCTGTGCCTATGATCATTGGTGAGATCAGACGATATCTGCGAGATAACAACCCGATCAGGGTCAGCCGCTCTCTGCGGGATATCGCTTATAAAGCGCTTCAGGTAAGAGATTCTTTAGCTAATAAATATGCAAAAGAACCAACAATAAGTCAAATAGCTGAAGAACTGCAGATACCCAGAGAAGATATAGTTTTTGCGCTGGATGCAATTCAAGAACCCATCTCCTTATTTGAACCGATTTACCACGATGGTGGTGATCCGATCTTTGTTATGGATCAAATCCGTGATGAAAAAAATCTCGATGGCAATTGGCTGGAAGGAGTATCAATTAAAGAAGGGATGCAGCGGTTAAATGAACGGGAAAAGCTGATCTTGACTATGCGATTTTATGACGGGCGCACGCAGATGGAAGTAGCGGAGGAAATCGGGATTTCTCAAGCTCAGGTCTCCCGATTAGAAAAAGCAGCCTTAAAACACCTGAGACGGTTTTTAGCAACTTCTTAATGGAGGTAAGGATATGCTGAAAGAGCAGATTCAAACTCGAGTAGTGGTCGCTTTTCTTATTGTTGTCCTAGCAATAATTGGATATTATCTCGGTGCTATCATTACTCAACCTGGCCAAGTTTACGCCTACACAAACAAAAATCTTGTCCGCCTGCATGTTTTAGCTCACAGCAATAGTCCCCATGACCAGGACTTGAAGCTGAAAGTGAGGGATGCAGTATTAGCAGCAGCGAACGATCTGTTTGCTGGTGTGGCGGAGAAAGAACAGGCAGAACAATTAATTGCGGATAATTGGGACCTAATCCATGATACTGCCGCAGCTGCTGTTGCTGAAGCAGGTTACAATTATGATATTCGGATGGAGTATGATCAATTCCCGTTTCCGGACAGACAGTATGGATTGCTGTTTCTGCCAGCGGGTGAGTATCAGGCTTTAAGGATAATTATTGGTGAAGGACGCGGTGACAACTGGTGGTGTGTGCTGTTTCCGCCTCTCTGTTTTGTTGAGTCCGCCTCAGATCAGTCGGCTGATTCTGTAATTGCTCCTGCCCCTCATCTTAATGAAGGTGGCATTGAAGTTCGTTCAATGTTTTGGGAGCGGCTCAGACATTCCCGAGCAGTTCGCCGCCTAGAAGAGTGGTGGGTTGCCAGTTTGGATACAGCGAACTATTGGGCTCTGCCGCTGCTCAAATCTAAGTAAATCAACAAAAATACTTATCTCGATTCAGTTTTAAAGTGTCCACTTTTTGATTTTCAACATTTCTAGTAATTGTCATCTTGTTAACTTGAAATTAACAACTGGTTTGTGATACAATAAATAAGCAGGTAATTTGAATAATACATAGGGGAGGAGTTAAAATGAAAAAGCATTTAATGCTGGTACTGGCAGTTTTACTTGTTGGACTTATCAGCACTGCCGCATTTGCCCAGCCGCCGGAGAATCATGTGTTAATCGAGGATTTTGAGGATGCAACTCCGGAAACACTCGAGCAGTACTGGAGACCAGACTTCAGTTATCTGGAGGTTAATGAAGATCCTGAGTTTGCCAAGTCCGGCACAAAAAGCTTGAAAATGGTTAAAGATCTCAGCCATTTCCGTCAGGCTAACGTTTTGTTAAACTCGAATCATCCCATGTGGGGAGAGCTGCTTAACCATTTCAAACTTGGTTTCTGGGTGTATATCGCTGATCACGAAAATATCTATGAAAATGAGTGGGCTCTGTTCTTAGCTACTCACAGCGGTGGCGAGTGGAAGGAAGCTATTCTCAACATGAGACAATCCGATCTGCAGCCTGGCTGGAACTGGATTGAAACCTACATTCTTCTAGATGAGTCGATCGACGAGTTAATGTTCGGCTTCAACTACTATGGTGAGGAAGAAGTTCCGACTTACATTGATTACATCTGCGTATACTAAACTTTAAAGCAGTTACTAGATTTGCTTTTTCCGCACAAGCTGTTCCTTTATTGAGGAACAGCTTTTTTTCTCCCCCGCATATACATACAGTGACAGATTAAAAGGGGGAACCCCAAGATGTTTATTAAAACGAGTGAACTGCGCCGGCTTGATGTGATCAATCTTGCGGATGGTCGGATTTTAGGAAATGTGTGCGATGTGGACTTAGATCCTGATACTGGTGAAGTGCGCTATCTAGTTTTGGACAGACCTGAGTTTGGCTTCTTCCGCTTGTTTAGGCGGGATGACTTAGAAATTCCATGGCGAGATGTAGTATTGGTAGGAATCGATGTCGTGATCGTGCGGTCAAAATTAGAAACGTCATCGAAATATCGAGCGTGGCAGAGACAGTAGTATTCATGTATAATAAGTTTAAATAGGATAATTTGAGGTGAATTTATGCGCTGTCCTTTTTGTCTTCATAACGAAAGTAAAGTTTTAGATTCGCGCGCGACGGAAGAAGGCGCTTCAATCCGCCGCAGACGGGAGTGCACCAGCTGTCGGCGCAGGTTTACAACCTATGAACGCTTGGATGAGATCCCATTTATGGTTGTCAAAAAAGATGGAAGAAGAGAGCCCTTTAACCGCAATAAAATCCTTACTGGTGTGTTAAGAGCCTGTGAAAAGCGCCCCATTTCCATTGATGAAATTGAGAAGATGATTGACCAGATCGAGAGAGAGGTCCGCAATAACACGGAGCGGGAGATCTCGTCCGAGCAAGTTGGTGAGCTGGTTATGGAACGGCTCAAGGATTTAGACGAAGTTGCTTATGTGAGATTTGCATCAGTTTACCGGCAGTTTAAGGACATAAATAGTTTTCTCAATGAACTGCAGCAGCTCCTGAAAGGAGAATGACAATGTGGCACGTGACTCGGTTAGGTGAGTCGGCATTTTGGCAGGTAGATGCTTGGAAGGAGTATGAATGGCTCTGCCATGGTTTTACCACGAGAGATTGGGGCAATCTCGCGCTGCATGTAGATGATGAACCTGAGCTGGTTGTGGAAAACCGCAAGGAACTGGGCTTGATGCTTGGCTTTTCGGTTGAGAACTGGGTTACTGGAAATCAAGTTCACCAAACACGGATTGCGTGGGTACAAGCCGAGCATCGAGGGCGAGGGGCTTTGGAGATGTCCGACGCTCTGCCTGATACCGATGGGATGATCACTGATGTTCCCGGAATTTTATTGGCTACTTTCTACGCGGACTGTATTCCGCTTTTATTTGTGGTTCCAGAAAGAAAAATTGTCGCAACCGCCCATGCTGGCTGGAGGGGAACGTGTGCCGAGATCGCAGTTCAGGTGATTGAGAAGTTAGGAGCTGACTTTCAGGTTGAACCAAGGCAAATTCAAGCTGCCATTGGTCCCGGTATCGGCAGCTGCTGCTATCAGGTTGGCGAAAATGTTGCTTCCCAGTTCCCTGAGGATGTTCGCATTGAGCGGGAAGATGGCGTCTACATAGATCTAGCTGCGGCAAACGAGCTTCAACTGCAGGAGTGTGGTATCGACAAGAACAAGATCTATACCGCCGAAGTATGTACTAACTGCAATCAGCAGTTTTATTCGTACCGCCGGGAAGGGATCAAGGCGGGCAGAATGGCGGCTGTAATAGGGATAAATCGGATGCAGAAGTAAATTTAAGCAGGGTATCATTTGCAATTCGTCGAACAAGTTTATGAGGTGGTTGTCCTTGAAACCAATTAATTCCAGACGGCGTGAAATTTTTGGCATTTTGCTGTTTTCCTTCGCTGTTTTTTCGCTGATTTCTTTATATGTGGAGCCAACCAGTTGGGTTGGCTGGTTCGGTGAGGGGCTTCGCAGCTTGCTGCAGAAACTATTCGGAGAGGTCTCTTTTCTTTTCAGTTTTATTGTGCTGGTTATAGCTGTTAAGCTGTTTCGAGGGACTCTACTGCCAATTAAAATCCGCAAGGTTATCGGATGGCTGCTGCTGTTGAGCTGTTTAACCGCTTTGCTGCATTTAACTGCCGTTTACCAAGGTCGGGGCTATCAGCTGCCTCCATCAATGGCTGAGGAGCTTAAGTATGCTGATGGAGTCGGGGCGGGTCAAGCGGGAGCAGTGTTCATGGTTCTCTTTCTATCTGCTTTTGGCATTCCCGGAACCTATATCATGCTGGGCGGATTATCTTTAATCGGCATTATTTTGGTCTTTAATATCTCGTTTATCAGTCTGTTCAGCGCTGTTTTCGCTTTTATCGGCAAGTTGGTTAATGATGGTTTCAGCGCCGTTGTGGATCTATTTAATACACTTAAACATAAACTGCAAGTAGCAAAGGAAAAGCGCGCTTTGGCCCGCTTGGAGGCACTGGCCAATGCTCCTGCCGAGCCTCAATCTGAAGCATCCCAGCCAGCGCCGTCGTCAAAGCCACACTCTGCAAACGCTAAAAAGCCCAGACAGGCCAAGAAAAAGC
This sequence comes from Bacillota bacterium, assembly GCA_012837335.1. Taxonomy (NCBI): domain Bacteria; kingdom Bacillati; phylum Bacillota; species Bacillota bacterium. The sequence continues at coordinate 76,682 of DURM01000023.1, read as the reverse complement.
GTACTAAAACTGCTGAATCAGCTTCTGAAACTGAAGAAGATGTTACTGCAGTGTTGGAACCAGAATTACCGACTGCTTCAGAATCAGGAGCAGAACAGAGTGAAGATGAGCCGGAGTTTATGCCCGCAGCTGCGCCCCAGCGAGCTTACCGACTGCCGCCAGTTTATTTGCTGAAAAAAGCTGCTCGGAGCACCAAACGGGGTGTTAGTGAAAATAAGCAGCAGTTGTTAGAAGAAACGTTTACCAGCTTCGGTATCGATGCTAGAGTAGTTAACATCTGCCAGGGGCCGGTGGTTACCCGCTATGAGCTGCAGATCGGTCCGGGTATAAAAGTGAGCAGAATCACCAGTTTAGCTGATGATATTGCCCTGGCGCTTGCAGCTACTGATGTGAGAATTGAAGCACCTGTACCCGGCAAGTCAGTGGTGGGAATTGAGGTTCCTAACGATGAGACGCAGCCGGTACTGCTGAGGGAAGTCGTTGAGCATCCTGATTTCAGCAATCATCAATCAAAAGTGGCGCTGGCTTTAGGAAAAGATATTGCCGGAAATCCGGTGGTAGGCGATCTCCGCAAATGGCTGCATTTATTAATAGCGGGGGCTACTGGATCAGGCAAGAGCGTGTGTTTAAACACAATCATTATCAGTTTGCTGTATCGAGCTACCCCTGATGAAGTTAAACTAATGCTGGTTGATCCCAAGCGGGTTGAGCTGTCTAATTATGACGGGGTGCCCCATCTAATATCCCCAGTTATTACTGATCCAAAAAAAGCTGCCGCAGCCCTAAGGTGGGCGGTAGCGGAGATGGAAAGGCGCTACAAACTCTTTGCGGATCATCAAGTGCGGAATATAGAGGCATATTATCAGCTTCTGGCTTCCAAGGCTGATGACAGTGATCCAGAATCCCAATTGGAGTTTCTACCCTACATAGTAGTAATTATTGATGAGCTGGCTGATCTAATGATGGTGGCAGCAGCAGATGTTGAAGAAGCCATCTGCCGCCTGGCACAGATGGCTCGCGCAGCTGGTATGTACCTGATAATTGCTACCCAGCGACCATCTGTTGATGTAATTACCGGTTTGATTAAGGCTAATGTGCCTTCGCGGATCGCATTCGCCGTCTCATCGCAGGTAGATTCCCGCACAATTCTTGACATGGGCGGTGCGGAGCGATTAATCGGCAAGGGAGATATGCTGTATTACCCGCTGGGGGCAAATAAACCGACCCGAGCGCAGGGAGCATTCATTTCCGACAAAGAGGTTGAAGCGGTAGTTGAGTTTTGGAAGAAGCAGGGTGAGCCGGAGTACCGCGAAGATGTTGTCGACGAAAAACCGACTTTATTTTCTCCAGAAGAAGATCATGATGAGCTGCTGGAGGACGCGATTCGATTGGTTGTTGAAACTGGACAGGCTTCCATTTCAATGCTTCAGAGGCGCTTCCGCATTGGCTACAGCCGCGCAGCCCGCTTGATTGACATGATGGAAGTTCGTTCAATTGTTGGCCCGCATCAGGGAAGCAAACCCAGGGAAGTTTTAGTTGACCGAGACAGCTTAGATCTATGAGGTGACTAGCATGAAAGAACTAGGTGATCTGCTGCGGCAGGCTAGGGAAGAGCAACAGATGACAATCGAAGAAATTTCGGAAAAAACAAAGATCCGCACCGCTTATTTGGAAGCTATTGAAGCCGGTGATCAGAGCGCTCTTCCCGATGAAGTTTATGTGCGTGGTTTTTTGCGGATCTACGCGAAGGTATTGAAAATTGATCCCGATGAAATTATTCGCCTTTATGATCAGGATGATCAGAAAATCATGGCCAGAATTCAGCAGCCGGATGATCAGCGGCAATCTGTGCTGGAAAGGCGCAGAGCGCGACGGCGCAAAAAGAGAATTAGGTTTTTTCTTTTTGTTGTGCTGGTTATCGCTGGTGTCGGATTGTATTACTACTATCTTAGTACAATAGGCAGATAGGAGCGGTGAGATGATCAAACGACTGAAATGGATTTTAGTTGGACTGCTGCTGGTTGTGCTCGTTGGTATCATTGTAGGAAGCCACTTCATAACGGACTATATGTGGTTTACCAACTTAGGGTATGCCAATCTGCTGACAACCAGATTGGTTTGGGAGTGGGGACTGCGTCTGGGAGCATGGCTTGGCTTTACACTGGTTCTTGCCATCAATCTGTTTATAATGAGACCAGTGTTTAAGCAAGCACTGCTGCACTTTTCCAATTCGGATCATGGATTAGAAAAGAAGCACCTCACGTGGGGCACTGTTCTTCTCAGTCTGGCTCTGGGTCTGATTTACTCTTCTGGATACGGGCGTTATTATTTCGAAGCAGCTCAGTTTTTCCACAAAAGCTCATTTGGAATTACTGATCCTGTTTTTAATAAAGACATTGGGTTTTATTTCTTCCAGCTGCCTGTATATCAGCTTTTGATAAGTGCACTAACCAGTGCGCTGATCTTAACTATAGTGGTGTGTGGGATCTTATACTTCTTATCCGGGAATTTTCGCTTTGAAGGATTTGGAATCAAGCTTTCCATATATGCCCAAAAACACTTGTCGGTTCTGGTAGGATTATTAATCCTGATAAAAGCTTTGGGGTATCATTTTCAAGCTTATGATTTAGTTTACAGCTCCGGAGGTGTGATTTTCGGAGCGGCGTACACCGATGTCAATGTGCGCTTAGTTGTATTCAGAATCTTAACCGTTATTGCTGCTGTTGTCGGTCTTATCTTCATAACCCGCCTTTATGTGTACCGCAAACTTTTAATCGGCTCCCTTGTCCTATGGCTGGGCATCAGTATTGTCGGCGGTGTTTTAGTGCCAGTATTAGTGCAGCAGTGGTTAGTTGCGCCTAACGAGTTTACGCGTGAGCGTCCGTATATCGAAAATCATATCCAAATGACCCGCTCAGCCTACGGAATCAACGATTTTCTAGAACTAGATTATGCCTTTAATGCAGACCGGGAGCTGACCCTAGAAGATTTGGAGGAAAATGCCAGCACAATTGCCAACATCCGTTTGTGGGATCCCCGGATGATCCTTCAAACCTATCGTCAGCTGCAGGAAATGCGGCCTTACTATGTATTTAATGACGCTGATGTGGGGCGGTATTGGGTTGATGGGGAATATCGGGAAGTGCTGCTGGCTGTTCGGGAATTAGATGTTACCTTAACGCAGAATCGCAATTGGATTAATGATCATCTCCAGTATACTCATGGATATGGCGTGGTGGTTAGCCCAGTCAGCGCGGTTTCTAGACAGCAGCTTCCGGAGTTTTGGATGGCTGATATTCCGCCTCGAGGAAGGGAAGACCTGAAGATTGAGCAGCCGCGAATTTACTACGGCGAGCGCACCCATAACTACGCAATCGTCAATACTTTAATCGACGAGTTTGATTATCCTACTGGTGACGGCAACGCCTATTATTCATACCAGGGCTCTGGTGGAGTCAAGCTGAGTTCTCCACTGCACAGATTGGTTTTTGCAGTTAGGTTCGGCACTACCAGACTGCTTTTATCCAGCGATATTACTTCTGATAGTCGAGTTTTATTCTACCGCAACATCAAATCCCGCGCAGAAAAGCTGGCGCCTTTTTTGCGCTATGATCATGATCCGTATATTGTAATCAGCGATGACGGCAGATTGTACTGGATTATCGATGCCTATACTGTCAGCAACCGCTATCCTTACGCTCAGCCGACCAGCTGGGGCAACTATGTCCGCAACTCAGTTAAGGTAGTGGTTGATGCGTATAATGGTTTTGTTGATTTTTATCAAGTTGAACCAGATCCGGTGCTTGATGTTTACAGCAGCATCTATCCCGGTTGGTTAAAGTCCATCGATGCGATGCCAGAAGGGTTGAAATCCCATCTGCGCTATCCGGAAGATCTTTTGGAGCTGCAGGCACAAATTTACGGAACATACCATATGACAGATCCGCGGATTTTCTATAACCGTGAGGACATGTGGGTATTTGCCAATGAGATTTACGCCGAGCGGGAACAGCCGGTTGAGCCATATTATGTAGTGATGCAGCTGCCTGGCTCAGATACACCTGAACTGGTTTTAATGCTGCCGTATACACCAATCCGGCGAAACAACCTGATTGCCTGGTTGGCAGCGCGCAACGACGCTGATAACTACGGCCAGGTATTGGTCTATCGTTTCCCAAAAGACAGTTTGACCCTTGGGCCTGCGCAGATTGATGCCACAATCGATCAGGATTCCGAGATCTCACAGCTCTTAAGCCTGTGGGGACAGCGAGGCAGCCAAGTAATTCGAGGTAACCTGCTTGTGCTTCCGATCAATGGTTCTTTACTGTATGTGGAACCACTGTTCATTCAGTCAGAACAAAGCGGTATGCCGCAGCTGCAGCGGGTGATTGTTGCTTACAAGGATCAACTTGTGATGGCCGAAACATTAGAGCAGGCTTTGAATCTGATCTTTGGTCAGCGGGAAACACCGCGAACTGGTTCCGAAGGGGAAGCTGCTTTTGATCTCGACAGTCACATTGCAGCAGATGCGTATGAATTATATCTTCAGGCGCAGCAGGCGCTGAGAGATGCAGATTTTAACACTTTTGGTGAAGCCTGGAATCAGCTAGAATCGGTTCTGAAGCAATTAATCGATGAATAATTCGGACCTCCTTCCGCATATATTTTCTGCGGAAGGGGGTATAAAACTTGGCAAGAATTCGGAGAAGAGAGAAAAATGGACCTGGTCTGCTGTTTGTCCTGGTAACACTAGTAGTGGTAGCCGTTGTTGGTGCGAGGTTTTTTGGCTTTTATCCCGGTGGAGAAGAAGAACAAGTGCCACAGCCTCCAACAGCTCAGGATGATCAAACTGGAAAACTGCCTGTTCCAGCGGTGCCGAAAGTTTTGGTCCTGCACAGCCACACCACTGAGAACTATCATCCCAAGGACAGCCATCAGCAGGATGGCGAGCCCGGTGATGTAGTACAGGTGGGAAAAGTATTTGTGCAGGCTCTGTTGGAAAAAGGGGTAACGGCAGTCCATGACCAGACCATCCATGATCGCCCGCGCTACAGTGACGCTTTTATTAATTCGGCTAAAGTTATTGAAAGGGCGCTGGCCGAGAATCCGGAGATTCAAATGGTACTGGATATTCACCGTGATGGTCTCCAGGACAAACCAGCAGGCTATACCACCGTACAAGTAAATGGTGAAGATGCAGCTCAGGTCTTGTTTATTATTGGCGATCAGGATAATACGAAGGTTGAAGAGAATATGGCATTTGCCAAAAGAATCAGTGACGCACTTGAGGCTAAATATCCCGGTATGTCTCGAGGTGTCCGGGTGTTTAAGTCAGATTACAGCGGCGATCTCCATCCCAACAGTGTAATGGTGGTGATTGGTGACTGGAAAGGCAACACTGTAGAAGAAGCTAACCGCAGCGCAGAACTGCTGGCCGAGGTAGTTGCATCGCTTGTCAAATAAACTATCCGCAGCTTATAATTTAGCAAGATCTGGGAAATGTTACAACTAAGGCACCACCACGCAGTAAAGGAGTGAATAAAGCATGAACCAACGCATCCATTTTATTGGCATTGGCGGAACAGGAATGGGCCCGTTAGCAAAAATTTTCTTGGAAATGGGTTGGCAGGTCAGCGGCTCTGACCTTAAAAAATCAGATACAACCCAATACCTTGAGCGCTTAGGGGCCAAGATCGCACTAGGGCATAAAGCAGAGAATATTAACGGTGCTGATCATGTTGTCTATTCCTCGGCAATTCCAAAAGATAATCCTGAGTATCTGGCAGCGGTAGAACAGGACCTGCGCATATATCATCGCTCGGAGATAGTGGCAAAGCTTTTAAACGAGCGACGAGGAATCGCGGTAGCCGGAGCTCACGGTAAATCTACAATTACATCGATGATTGCCTGGGTTTTAGAAAAGTCAGGACTGGATCCTTTGGTTATGATCGGGGCGCACTTTGAACCTTTTGGACCGGGAGCAAAGTTTGGTCATGGGGGAATTACTATAGCCGAAGCCGATGAATCGGATCGGAGTTTTCTGCGGTATCATCCAGAAATTACTGTGGTAACCAGTATCGAAGCAGATCATCTTGAAAACTACAATGGTGATTTTACTGAACTTGTGAGTACTTATCGTCAATTTCTTGAAAATACCAAACCGGGTGGTGTGCAGATTCTCTGTATCGATGACCCACAGGTACGCAGCATAGCAGAAGATTTTCCCCAGGCTGTCACTTACGGCTTCGCCGATGACGCCAAATGGCGAGCAGAAATTATCGATGTTACACCAAGCCGTACTAGATTCACGCTCTACAAAGATGGAGACAAATATGGAGACTTTTCGATCAGGGTCCCTGGTAAACTCTATGTTATCAATGCCTGCGCAGCCGTAGTAGTCTGTGATTTATTGGGTTTACAGCCGGAAATGATTGCGGAACATCTGGCAGAATTTAAAGGAACCCAAAGAAGGTTCCAGATCTTGTGTGAAACTGACCAGGGCATAACGGTTGTAGATGACTACGCCCATCATCCTACTGAGATTGCCGCGACTTTAGGGGCAGTTCGGGCTGGATGGAACCGAAGAGTAATCGCAGTGTTTCAGCCCCATCGCTACAGCCGCACTCAGTTTTTGCTGAAAGAGTTTACGACGGCATTCGCTGATGCGGATATTATCGTTTTAACGGATATCTTTGCACCGCCTCCGGAAAAGCCCATTCCTGGAGTCAGCTCGGAGATTATGGCAGAGATGATGCGAACTAACGGCAAAGAGGTGCATTTAATTCCAGAGCAGGCAGATGTTGCCGACTTTCTAGCTGAGATAGTCCAGCCTGGAGATTTGGTTATAACAATGGGCGCTGGGCCAATTTGGAAAACTGCGCATGAAGTTTGTGAGCTGTTAACTAGGTAAAATCGTATTGGCTGCTGACCGGATCATATGTGATCCGGTTTATTTTTTCTTCTTTATCTACCTGCATGATGCGGTACTCCAGCTTGGGCAGGTATAAAACCGCTGCTCTTAGAGGACGCACTTGAACCCGGGGGAGAGCGCGATTCATTAGTTCAGCAATTCTTAAACTGCGCTGTTCCGAATCGGGCATATCTTTAAAATACTGTTCCAGCTGGGTCTGCTCTTCTTTCAGCTGTGCGGATGCAGCGATTGCCCACGTTGGATCCATAAGTGCTAACTCAGCCGTTATGGCTTCCTGCAGCTTTTGGTAGGCTTTTTTATAACTTAAGCGGCGGCGAATGATCAGCTCAGGATCGCAAGTTCCCGGCTTGAGCAGATCGGCTGGTATTTTATAATTAACGACTCGGCCATTTACCAAATCTACCAGTGGTTTGCGCAGTTCTTCTCTTTTTTCATAAGCTAAATAGGTTAGGCGAAGAGTGATCCATAAGTAAGGACCGTACCGCAGCCGATAATCTAGGACGTAGAAACGGCTTAAAGGGTGCTGCATTTTGAGCCGGTCCAAGATTTTGCCCTGCACTGCCGGTTCATAAAAGACATCATGGGGCAGATGACCGGAAGCTAACACAGCCTGCTTCTGAATCAATCTTACGATCGTATCAAGGCGATAGCTGCCAGTGCTGATTAATTCAGCTCCATAGGTTTCAGCAAGCTTGCGGTCGAATGTGAATTGAAAAAGTCGGGCTTTAGCCCGCCAGCCATCAAGCTCCTTGGCCAATGCATCATCGATCTGGACTTGGTAGATTCCTTTTCTGATTTCTACCGGCTTCAGTTTGAGGAGTTCAAAGAATCTAAAGACTAAATCTGGAATGGCTGTTTGTATGTTCATAGCGGTGCTCCTAATAGATATTCCATTCTTGTTTCCTGATCTCTTTGCGAGTTTCAAGAATCTGATCGCCGAGCCGAGCCAGTTCACGCTGAATCTCTTCCCGGGACGAGTTTCTGATAAAGATGTCCATCAGCTGGCCTTCGAATGATTTATCCCATTTAAGATGCATCAGAATGGTATCCAGTTCACCAAGGATCATTTCGAACATATTGATTTTTTCGTGGAGCAGGAACATAATGTGTTCTTCAATGGTATCTTTGGTGACTAAATTGTAGATGTGCACATCTTTGGTCTGCCCCAAGCGGTGGACACGTCCAATCCGCTGCTCAAGCCGCATTGGGTTCCAAGGCAGATCGTAATTGATCACATGATTGCAAAACTGGAAGTTCAAACCTTCGCCACCGGATTCAGTGCTTACTAAAATTCCACCATCTTTTTGAAAGAGATAGCGAATCCACTGCTTGCGGCCGCGGGATAGCGAACCGTCAAATGCCAGCGTAGGAAAGCCTGCTTTTTCTAAGCGATAGCGAATGTATTCTTGGGATGCCCGGTATTCAGTAAAGATAATAATGCGATCCTGAATTTCTGCGGCTAGTTTTTCGACGATGTCACATTTGCTGTTGTGGCGGATTTTCACAGTTTCGTTCAGCAGCTGGATAATATTTGAGTCAGCGCCAAGGTTATACTTTTCGAACATCTTCTGAAGTGTCAGCCCCGCTGCGTAGAAGCTGGAACAGACCTCTCTCTGCAGTGTAATCAGAGGCAGAATATTGCTTTGAAAAGGTGTCATTGTACTCGAAGCTTTAATCAAGTTAGTGATTTGATCATACAGGGCCTTTTCCTCTGGAGACAGTTCCACGATGATGGGGTAGACATGGCGCTTGGTAAACTGCACTGTGCCTTCGCCGCGGCGGTTGCGGATCAAAACACCCGACAGCAGTTGGCGCAGCTCTTCCGGATTTTTCGGTGTGCGCAGATCCTGCATAAATTTCTGCTTAAACCTATGGTAAGTTCCTAACTGACCCGGCTTCAGCAGTGTAATGAGGTTGTAGAGTTCTTTGAGATTATTCTGTACCGGCGTTGCCGTCAGCATTAAGCAGTATTTTTTTTGAATTGAATTGACAAATTTCCAGGCTGCTGTGCTGCTGTTTTTTAACTTATGCGCTTCATCAATAATCAGTATGTCATAGGGGATATTCCTGATGATGTCACAATGAGGTTGGCGTTTGGCGGTATCGATGGAAGCGATTAGAATATCAGCGTGCTCCCAGTCCCATTCTGATCTCTGAATTCCCGCTAGGATATCGAATTTTTCGTAAAGCTCCTGATACCACTGCCAGCACAATGATGCCGGCGTTAAGATCAAAGCCCGCTTCACTAAACCCCGCAGCAGATATTCTTTGAGGATTATTCCAGCCTCAATAGTCTTACCTAAGCCGACCTCATCGGCGAGTATAGCTTGACCTCGCATTTCCTTTAATACCTTTTCAGCAGTTTTAATTTGGTGGGGGTAGGGAATGACACCGACCTGCTGCCAGCGCTCAGCTAAGTGGCTCACACAGAGGAGCTCAGAAAAGCCATGGGTCAGAGACAGCTCATCAGCAGTTTGAGCTAAGCGGTGCCAGTCAAGATCATCATAGCTGCGCTTGCGCAGTTCCCGCAGGATGCTGCGAAATCCCGATTTGGAAAACTCTACTGTAAAGTGGTCAAGCTGAATGGGATCGAGAAAAACCTCTTCGTTATCAAGCAAGTCTTGATTTGAATAGTTAAGGAGCGGAACAATGATTTGGGATGGATCGAGCAAGGACATTCCTCCTCGGAGCAGTGGTCTGTTATATTGTTGCCGGAACAGGCTGGCCTTATCCTGTTTTTCTCAGCTGAGTTAGTTTTTAAAACTTACGTCAAGAAGGAAAATACCCCTGTTAACGCGAAAGTTTGAATGATAATACAGGAGAAGATTTTGCGAGGTATGTGAATGAGTATTAAAGTAGGATTGGTATCACTAGGTTGTGCTAAGAATCTTGTAGATAGTGAAATTGCCCTTGGTTATCTGCATGATGATGGTTATGAAATTGTTTCTGATCCAAAGCAGGCGGACGTTATTATTGTAAACACCTGCGGTTTTATCGAATCTGCCAAAGCAGAATCAATCGATGCCATTTTTGAAATGGCAGCCTATAAAGAGAAAGGCAGCTGCCGCTGCTTAGTAGTCACCGGGTGCTTGTCTAAACGCTACCAACAGGAGCTGTGGAATGAGATTCCAGAAATAGATGCAGTGCTCGGTACTAATGAGATGGACCTGCTGCCGGGTATAATGAGGCGAGCCCTCGATGGAGAGAGAATAAGGCTGGTGCGCAATGAGTACTTTTCGTATGATAATCCTGATATTCCGCGCCTTATCTCAACCGGTGCGCACAGCGCTTATCTGAAGATTGCTGAAGGCTGCGGTCATCAGTGTGCCTTCTGCGCGATTCCAAGTATTCGTGGACAATATCGCTCGCGCAGCCCAGAATCGATCGTAGCCGAAGCGAACAAGCTTGCGGCATTGGGAATCAAGGAACTGAATATTGTAGCACAGGATACTACTCAGTACGGCCGCGATATAGAGCCGAAACAAACACTGGCTGTCCTGCTGCGCGATTTAGTTAAGGTGGATATTCCCTGGATTCGGGTTTTATACGCTTATCCAACTTCACTTAATCAGGAACTTCTTGATCTAATGGCGGAACATGAGAATTTACTGAGTTATATTGATTTGCCGCTGCAGCACGCTGCGAAAAGTGTTTTGAAGCGGATGCTGCGGCCGGGAGATTATGACAGCTATTTACAACTGCTGGAAAAAATCCGCCGTACTGTCCCGCAGGTTACACTTCGGAGCTCGTTCATTGTGGGTTATCCGGGAGAAACAGAAACGGAGTTTAACACTCTCCTGGATTTTCTCAAGGCTGCCCAGCTGGATCGGTGTGGGATATTTCAGTACTCACCTGAGGAAGGAACTAAGGCTTTTCAACTTGAGCCCCAAGTTGATGAAGAGATAAAGCAGGAGCGCTATCATGTGGCGATGGAACTGCAGCAGCAGATTTCACTCAAGAAGCAGCAGAAGCTGGTAGGTAAAACTTTAGAAGTTTTGGTGGAAGGTTCATCGGAAGAGAGTGATTTAGTACTGGTAGGTCGCCACCGTGGCCAGGCTCCTGAAGTAGATGGGGTTGTTTATATGGGCTTAGCACCGGTACAGCGGGGAGATTTGGTGAGGGTAAAGATTACCCAAGTAAATCCATATGATTTGGTGGGAGAAATAATAGAGGGAGATGTCATTTAGATGGGATTAGCTAATTGGATTACGATTATACGGATATTTTTTATACCCGTATTTATGGCAGTAGTACTAAGCGGAGCGCCGAGCGGGAAATATTTGGCGGCGGTTGTGTTTGGTATTGCTGCTGCTACAGATGGTTTAGACGGATATATTGCCCGTACCCGCAAGCAGGTGACCAGATTCGGCAAGCTGATTGATCCGATTGCCGATAAACTCCTGATCAGCGCTGCGCTGTTGACCCTCGTTGAGCTTGACCAGATCAGCGCCTGGATCGCTGTGATTATTATCGGCCGAGAGTTTGCTGTTTCGGGACTGAGAATACTGGCTGCAGCTGATCAGGTAGTGATCGCGGCATCGAAATGGGGTAAAGTTAAAACTTTGACCCAAATCATTGCGATCTTACTCCTGCTTTTGGAAATCCCTGGCGGAATGTGGGTAATGTGGCTGGCGGTGCTGGTAACAATTATCTCTGGTGTCGATTATTTCTATCATGCCCAGGATCTGCTGAAGAAAACAGACTAAGGATATGCTATAATAGCATTGTGCCTCTTAGAGGCACTCTTATTTAACGACAACGATGACTAACATAAGTTAGTTTTGTGCAGGCAAGGAAGGGTGAAAAGGTTGAAGCTTGAAGGAGTCCGCATAAAAGCTGTTCTCATCGTGTTTATAATTGTTCTCAGTCTTATGCTGTTGGGTCAGTATTTGATTCGTAAAAAGCTGGTTATTCAACCAATTTACGAAGCATTTGCCGGAATCGAATCAGTTTCTAGTGTCGCGCTGGTTGAAAATGGTGAGCAGCTCACCCTGACTTTAACCTTACAGGAGGTCGGCAGGCTTGATGATGCGATTAATGAGATTTTCCAAACTGCTGATCAGTTTTCGATGCCCTTTCAAATTCAAATTAAAGATCAGGCGGATGACAAACTTGAGTCTGTTTACCATCAGATGCATTATATGATTGAGCAGAGCATTACTCAGGGAAACTTTGTAGAGATGGCAGAAACTATTGAAGAGGTAGCTGAGAGCAACCAGATCTATCATCGCTTGAAGATTGACCGCAGTTATGTCTATCTCCAGCTGCATCATGGCAACAACTATTTGTATCAAGTTATCAGCAGACACGACCAGCCTCGGATCGTACGTTTAGATAGTTAGAAGAGGTGTTTTGGATGAAACTGGCACTAAAAGAAATAATATTAGGCATTGCGCTGGCACTTCTAGTGTTTTTGGCTTTCAGGGGATTTGATATTACTCCGGTTGTTTTCGTAGCTGCGATGCTGTTCATCCTGAAGTTTACTATGGATAGCCGCAGTCAGGGCAGCCGCTTTGAAATCATTGATCGAAGACAAACTGTCGGCACCTCGATACCAAAAGTGGATTTTGCTGATATAGGGGGGCAAGAGACGGCTAAACGTGAATTTATGGAGGCGTTAGATTTCATCAGAATGGATAAAGAGGTCAGGAATCTCGGTATCCGTCCGCTTAAGGGCATTTTATTGGTTGGTCCACCCGGTACCGGCAAAACGCTTATGGCGAAAGCAGCGGCCAGCTACACGAATTCTGTTTTTATTGCGGCTTCCGGTTCTCAATTCGTGGAAATGTATGCTGGTGTAGGAGCCAAAAGAGTGAGGCAGCTGTTTAAAAAAGCTTATACAGAGGCTGAGAAAGCGGGGAAGCAGACAGCCATTATCTTTGTTGATGAGATTGATGTCTTAGGGGCTAAACGGGGCAAGAACGTCAGTCATATGGAATATGACCAGACTTTAAATGAGCTGTTAACTCAAATCGACGGTATTACAGTCAATGAGCAGGTACGCCTATTGGTTGTGGGAGCAACAAACCGGGTGGATCTGCTTGATCCGGCTCTGCTCCGTCCCGGCAGATTCGATCGGGTTGTGAGCGTTGAACTGCCTGATAAAGACGGCAGGCTCCAGATTCTTCGGATCCATGCTAAGGGTAAGCCTTTAGCTGAAGAAGTTGATCTCGAAAAAGTGGCTCAATCCACCTTTGGCTTCTCCGGTGCCCATTTAGAAAGCATTATGAATGAAGCGGCAATTCATGCCCTGCGTCAAAAGCGCAGTCACATTACTAATGATGATCTGCGAGAAGCAGTTGAGAAAGTGATGCTTGGTGAAAAACTAGACCGAACGCCTACAGAACAGGAACGGATGCGGATTGCATACCATGAATCGGGTCACGCGATGATGTGTGAGAAGGTTAATGCTGGTTCGGTAGCATCTGTAACGATTGTCTCCAGAGGGAGTGCTCTCGGTTACATGCGGCAGCACGCAGAGGATGACCGCTATCTTTATACAAAAGATGAGCTCATGGGGCGGATTCAGGTCTGCATGGCAGGTGCCGTAGCTGAGGAACTGATTTTTGGCCAGCGCTCAACCGGCGCCGGTGGCGATATTGAGCAGGCGGTAAATATCGCCAAACAGATTATTTATTCCGGATTAAGCAGCTTAGGAGTAGTTACGCGAGAACTGCCGGCAGGCATTCTCTCCCGCACAATTACTAAGATCATTCAAGAGCAGGAGCACGCTGTTCGAGAATACCTAACTGCTAATCAAGAACAGCTGCATGCTCTAGCTGAAGAGCTCCTTCAGGAAGAAAAACTGTCAGGATTAAAACTGCGGGAAATTCTGAAAAAATCTGCATAAATGCTGAGCCTCTAGGTATCTAGGGGCTCTTTTTTGAGCTGTGTAAGTTGATCACAGGCGCTGCTCCAGCGGCATAAACTTCTATGGGGGTGAAAACAATCATGGAAGTAAATACTGTCTATTTAGACCATGCTGCCACAACGCCAACAGCATTTGAAGCAGCTCACGCTGTATGGTGGTGTTTAACACAGGGCTTTGGAAATCCTTCCAGCGTTCATTATCTAGGCGTAAGCAGCCGCGCGCTGTTGAATAAAGCTAGGGGACAAGTTGCGGCTCTAATTGGAGCTCAAGAGCATGAGATAATTTTTACCAGCGGAGGTACCGAGTCCAACAATCTGGCTTTACGGGGTGTACTGGAAGCGGCGCCGCCGGGAAGGCGCCGATTAATTGTTTCCGCAGTTGAACATTCATCGATTCTCAGTCCCGCTCGTCAGCTTCAAGAAGCGGGTTTTCCAGTGACGATCTTACCTGTTGACGATTTAGGGCGAGTCAGTTATCATGAACTAGTGCAGGCACTAGATTATGACACTGCTTTAGTCAGCATAATGTATGCTAACAACGAGGTTGGCACTGTGCAGGATATTAAAAGTTTTGCGGCCGTCTGCAGAAAATTTGGTGCGCTTTTTCACACCGATGCGGTTCAAGCAGTGGGGGTGAAGAAGCTTGATGTTAATGATTTGGGAGTCGATTTGCTGTCGATATCGGGGCACAAAATCTATGGTCCAAAAGGGATCGGTGCGCTCTATATTCGATCTGGGGTGGACATCGAACCTTTAGTCCGAGGCGGCGGGCAGGAGTTTGGGCTCCGGTCCGGTACTGAAAACCTTCCGGGCATAGCCGGTTTGGGTGCTGCGGCTGATTTAACTCTTAGACGTCTGAGTCAGATTGACTATCTGGAAAACCTCCGTGTTTATCTTGAAGATCAGCTGAGACAGATACCGGGTATCCAGTTTTATGGCGATCCGAACAGGAGAGTGCCGCACATTCTCTGCTTTGGCATCGAAGGCTTAAGTGGACCGGATTTGGTTTTAAATCTGAGTGTTAGGGGCTTCTGCTGTTCGAGTGGTTCTGCGTGTCAGCGTCAGCACCCATCCCATGTGCTGGCGGCAATGGGTGTTCCGCTTCAAAAGGCAAGGCAGGCGGTGCGGATAAGTCTCGGATGGGGCAATACGAATGAGCAGCTTGCTGCGTTTGCAGCAGCCGTCTGGGAATTAGCGGCGAAAAAAGGATAGCAGTACAGCTGTAATTCCGGCAGCCATGACTGGTCCGACAGAAACTCCACCAAAAAATGCTACGGAAATGATAATCCCAATCAGTATACCGGGAACGATTTCTGGTTTAAGCTGAATTAAGTCGATACCTTGAGCATTGAGATAAGATCCGATTAAGCCTCCGATCACTGCAAAAAGTCCGATGGGAGAGGCGGCAGTTTTAATTAAGTTGTTAGGCGATACTTGATCGGCAGCAAAAGGAACCAAAACCGCTATAGATAAAAACAGCAGTCCGGCTTCGATACCGCGCCGTTCCAGCAGGGGATAATACTGTTCTAATCGAAGCAGATTTAAGATGAGGACGATCCCGGCGGCCGCAGCTAAAATACGATTGCGGCTGATCAGGCTGATCAAAAATATGGTTAGAAGTGACCAGTTGATGTCCATACCAATCCCCTCCTTACGGCGCTTGTTTGATCGTATTCGGGAATTGGGGAATTGATTCATATGAGTAAACATGTCAGCAGGAGGCGATTGCCATTAAAGGATTTTTTGTTGAATTGGGGCAAAACTCAGTTCTGATTACGGCTTTTACAGCATGGGCGATTGCCCAGATTACCAAAGTCATAACATTTGCGGTGAAGGAAAAGCGGATTAATTTTCGTCGGCTCGTTGGCACAGGAGGCATGCCCAGTTCGCACACGACATTTGTGGCCTCATTAGCGACCGGAATCGGGATTAAAGAAGGCGTTAATACATCGATTTTTGCTCTAGCAGTAGTTTTTGCGCTGGTAGTTATGTATGATGCAGCCGGTGTTCGCAGGGCTGCCGGAAAACAAGCCCAGGTACTCAATCGAATTGTTGATGATATTTATAAAAAGGATTTTCATCCCGAAAGGTTAAAGGAGCTTCTAGGACATACTCCTGTGGAGGTTTTAGTAGGGGCAGTATTTGGCATAGCCTATGCTTTTTACTGTTTAGGTGGATGATAGGAATCGGCTGTGGGCTTCCGATTCCAATCCAGACTAGAGAAGTTCTGCTGTCGCAGGTATACTGCGATATCCTTCTAATGCTTCCGAGAATGCAGCGACTGCATATTTGGCCCGTGGTGGAAGTGATTCCAGCTCAGTTAAATCGTGGGTGAAGGAGAGTTCATCTTTTGCTGCAGTGCCGATTAGTGTGTAAGGTTCAAAGGGCGTAGGCTGCCAGTAGATGTTGTAACCTGCGAGGTCTGGAGATGGTGATGGCTCCCATTCTAAAATTAACTGATTGTCTGCGTATTCTGCGGTCAAATTCTGCGGTGCTTGGGGCATGGTAAAGATTTCTGCAGTGATTGTCAGCTTTTCAAGAGGGGGCTCCCAGATGACTGTTTGTTCGCTCAATGGTTCGATGTCGATTATTTCCCACATGCCCGTGTCGATCCTGTCTGTGACGCGGAATGATTCTGTGTAGAGGGCAACGTTGAAGTTGTAGCTTCCGGGTGGGAGTTCATATTCACCTTCAATTGCTGCATCTAAGGAATCGCGGACAATTTCTTTGTATTCTTCGTTAAAGTAAACGCGGGCACGCATGATGTAATCTGCGTGAGGGTGAGATCCTAGATCTACAACTACCTTGAGTGTTCCAGATGCAGGTTTGAGCTGAAAGTCGAGCCTGGTAGGAGTGTTTGGGTAGACAACTACATCAGTAACGCTGTCGGCGTAAGTAACTTGTCCGTTGCTGTCGATCAGCTGCAGAGTTACTTCCCATGTGCCAATGGGTACAGTAATTTCTGCAGTCAGACTGGTGTCTGTTAGAGCGAAGCACTGCTCGATTGCGTGCTTGCCTCGCGAACAGACAATTTTAGCTGTCCAACTTTGCCCAGCAGCTGACGGCAGGTTTAGCGCGCTCACGGTGATTGTGCCATCGTCTGCGGGATTTGGACCACAGCCTGCCAACAGCATCACAGCTGCCAACAGGATCACGACATTATGCAGTTGTTTCTTCACACTTATTCCCTCCAGAACTTCTCTGGGTGTGGAATGGGACACCTACATTATACCATAAATCTGAAAATTATCAAAGGGGGATACGGACTTTATGAAAGCTGAATTGGTGATTATCGGTACCGAGCTCCTATTAGGGCAGACTATCGACACAAATGCTACTTTTTTGGCCCAAGAACTAGCCAAATTAGGGATTGGCGTCTACTATAAATCGACCGTAGGTGACAACTGGCTGCGGATGATCGAAGTTCTAGCCAATGCTTTATCCCGCTCGGATTTAGTAATCACAAGTGGAGGTCTTGGCCCAACCATGGATGACCTTACCAGAGAAGCGATTGCTGCGGTTGCAAACCGCCCACTTAAGCTTGACAGCCAGGCTTTAGCTGCGATAGAGGATTATTTTCGGCAGACAAACCGCACTATGAGTGAAAATAACCGCAAGCAGGCGTTTGTACCGGAAGGGTCAGTGATCATTCCGAATCGCTGGGGTACTGCTCCGGGAATAATCCTGAATCTAGGCCAAAAGACCATTATCGCTCTTCCGGGTGTGCCGCGGGAGCTGAAAGGCATGGTTAAGGAGACCGTTATTCCATACCTGGCTGAGAATGCCGCAGAAGGTGTGCTGATATCCCGCACCCTCAAGTTTGCCGGCATCGGGGAATCACAGTTGGTTGAAATTATCCATGAGGAGCTCAAGCTGCAGTCAAATCCAACTATCGCACCTTATGCCTCGATGGGCGAAATAAAACTGCGGATAACTGCTAAAGCAGATTCAGAAGGAGCCGCCCAAGAATTGATTAAGCCGGTTGAGCAGAGATTGATTGAACTTTTATCCCCCTATTATTTCGGTGCTGATGAGGATACCTTGGAAGCTGTAGTAGGAGCAATGCTTCTTAAGAGATCAGAAACTTTGGCAGCGGCGGAGTCATGCAGCGGCGGCTTAATCGCTAACCGCATCACAAATGTACCGGGAAGCTCAGAGTATTTTGAACGGGGTTATGTCACCTACAGCAACGAAGCTAAAATTGAGCTGTTGGGTGTGGATCCGGAGCTGATTAAAAAGTACGGTGCCGTAAGTAGAGAGGTAGCGGTGCAGATGGCAGAAGGAGCGCGGAAAAGGGCAGGAAC
The DNA here is from genome assembly GCA_012837335.1 of Bacillota bacterium. Classification (NCBI taxonomy): domain Bacteria; kingdom Bacillati; phylum Bacillota; species Bacillota bacterium. Next base: position 58,577 of record DURM01000023.1, on the reverse strand, counting down.
TGATTGGGCAGTAGCGGTTACCGGCATAGCCGGTCCCGGGGGCGGCACAGAAACTAAGCCGGTTGGACTGGTACACATTGCAGTTTCTTCAAAAGGCCATACTATAGCAGAAGAATTTCGGTTCAAAGGTACCCGCGAGGAGATAAAGCACCGTGTTTCGCAAGCAGCTTTAAACCTTCTGCGTCGGGAGCTGGACCAGAACAGCTAGACTTCGAGGAGGACTGGTTGATGGCAGAGCGTCTGTACCAGGAAAGAAAACGCTGTCTTCCTTACATATTTGCATTTTTGGGAGCAATAATTGTACTCAATTTAGTTGGGTCTGCTGTGTTTCGAATCGACCCATTAGAAGTCACGGTTGAGATTGATATCGGTTTTCCTGGCTACACTTTGGTGCGGGTACCGCCCATTGGCAGTATTCGCGCGCGAACTCATAATTACCAGCCGCTGCAGCTGGTTTTAACTCTAACTAATATCGACTTGGACAGCCTGCGCAGCGCTGCTTTTTCCACGGATTTAGGCACTCAGGCAGCTTTGGTGGAGTATTTCAGCAGTAAAATCAATCAGGTGATCGGCGCTGCGATTCTGAAAATGATGCTGATCGCCGGAAGCGGAGGCTTGCTGGGTGTTTTTCTTTTTGGACAGCGGCGGTTAATTGATTTACTTACTGGATTTGCGATCGGCAGTGTATTAATTTTGGCGATATTGACCTCAGTCTATTTTAGCTATGATATTCAAGCCTTTGCCAATCCCCAGTATATGGGCATTATTGAAGCCGCGCCCTGGATGCTCGGTTTGATCCAGGAAGGATTGGTAAAGGTTGATGAGCTCGGCGAGCAGATTCAGAGTCTAGCTGCAAATTTATATACTGTTTTTAATCAGATTGAAAACCTTCAAGATGTGAGTTTGATTCAAACCGACCTAACTGTTCTCCATGTGTCTGATATTCACAATCATCCTGCCGCCTTTGATTTTATGGCGCAGGTTGTCAGCGCATTTCCGGTTGATCTGATCATTGATACTGGAGATTTAACCGATTGGGGCACTCCTCTAGAAGCGGAAATTGTTGAACGCATTGAAAAACTGGATGTGAGCTATTTGTTTGTTTCAGGAAACCACGAAGCTCCTGATGTCATCAGCCGGTTAAAAGATACGGAAAATGTGATCCTGCTTGGACCTGACCCGATTGAAGTGATGGGCTTAACTATTGCGGGATACCCTGATCCGGCAGTCCAGGACTACTCCCCGAGGGGGGCTTCACTCGCAGAATTAAACGAAATAGCTTCCCGGATTAATGAGCAGTTCAGCGGTCTAGACCATAAAATCGATATTTTTGCAGTTCATAATCATCGAATTGCCGGTCAAATTGAACCAGGTGTTTTTCCGGTGGTCGTCTTCGGACACAACCATCAGCAGTTGCTGCAGCAGGTTGACAACACCATTTATATCAACGCGGGAACCACAGGGGCTGCCGGCATTAGAGGGATTCAGAGCTCACAAGCAGTACCCTTCAGTCTTGCCCTTCTTTATTTTACCTATGATCAGGAGCTGGAACGGCATGTGCTGGCAGCGGTTGACAGCATCCAGGTGCAGAGTCTGCAGCAGAGTTTTTCATTGGAGCGGACATTCATTACATACCCGGGCAGGAATCGGCAAGAAAACGTCGAAAATGATAGCGAGGAATCAGACTAGCTTGCAATGAGGTGAACGTTTCGCAAGAGCTCTCCTCTTTTTTATTAGCTCAAAAAGCGAACAAAGGTTTTCTTATTATCGTTAAATAGGAGTGAAAATCACCATGAATGAAGATCGGAAAAGAGCTTTAGATACAGCCATTTCCCAGATTGAAAAGCAGTTTGGCCGCGGTTCAATTATGAAATTAGGCGAAGCTGCTTCAAAATCTGGTATAGAAGTCATACCTACAGGATCTTTGAGTTTGGATCTTGCTCTTGGTATCGGGGGAATTCCCCGGGGCAGAGTAGTTGAGATCTACGGACCGGAAAGTTCCGGTAAGACTACCTTGACCCTGCATATTATGGCTGAAGCCCAGAAAATGGGTGGAGTTGCCGCTATGATTGACGCAGAGCATGCGCTTGATCCTGTTTATGCCCGTAAACTCGGTGTTGATATCGATAACCTCCTAATATCCCAGCCTGACCACGCTGAGCAAGCTTTAGAGATTGCTGAGCATTTAGTGCGCAGTGGAGCAGTTGATGTTGTGGTGGTTGACTCCGTTGCTGCTTTGGTACCGAGAGCTGAAATTGAAGGAGAAATGGGAGATGCCCACGTTGGTCTCCAGGCAAGGCTGATGTCTCAGGCACTGCGCAAACTAACAGGAGCAATCAGTAAGTCAAACTCAACCGTGATTTTCACCAACCAGCTCCGGGAGAAAGTGGGCGTAATGTTTGGCAACCCAGAGACCACTCCAGGTGGACGGGCGCTGAAGTTCTATGCTTCGATTCGCTTGGATATCCGCAGAATTGAAATGATCAAGCAGAACAATGAAATGGTGGGCAACCGCACTAGAGTGAGAGTACTGAAGAATAAACTGGCACCGCCTTTTAAAGAAGCGGAGTTCGATATTATGTACGGTGAGGGAATTTCCCACACCGGTGATGTTTTAGATATCGCTGCCGGTCTTGATATTGTCGCTAAGAGCGGAGCCTGGTATTCATATGGCGATATGCGCCTTGGCCAAGGTCGGGAAAATGCCAAGGACTTTCTCAGACAGAACCCGGAATTGTTGATGGAGATAGAGCGAAAAGTCAAAGTTCATTACGGATTAATCCAGGAAGAGCCGGATAAAGATGACAAGAAAGCAGAACCAAAAGAACCAAAAGCCAAATAACCCAAAAGAGCGGGCGGTAAGGCTTTTATCTTACCGCAATTATACCAGCGCCGAGCTGCGCGAGCGGCTTGAGCGTGAAGACTACTCGCTTGATGAGATTGAGTCAGCAATCGGATGGCTGGAGGAGATCGGATATCTTAACGATCAAACTACCGCTGAATTATGGGTTGATCATCGCAATCGCTTCCGACCGACAGGAATTTATGGCTTGAAGCGCGAATTAGAACAAAAAGGCGTAGATGCCGAAATCATTGATGCAGTCATAAATACACCGGAAGAAGATTATGATCTAGCATTAAAATTGGCCAAGACTCGATTGGAAAGGCTGAAGAATCTGCCTACCCAGAAGCAGTACCAGCGCACAGCTGGATTACTGCAGAGGCGGGGGTTTAGCTGGGATGTTATCAATAAGGTTTTAGGCTCCTTGTTTAATTCCTCACTTGACACTGATCTGTAAAAGGTCTAAAATAAAGCTGAGGTTTAACATCTCAAATGAGGTCTATGAGTAATTGAGGCCGAGTTTTATGCTCGGCTTTATCTAATCATGCCACTAGTAGGAGGTGAACAATATACAAGTATTTGTGGAAATTATTAAGTATGTCGTCATTGCTGTCATTGCAGGGGCAGTTGGCTATTTTGTGCGCAGAACCATCGCCGAAGCAAAGATTTCGTCAGCTGAAGCCGAAGCAGAGAGAATCATAACTGAAGCAAAAAAAGATGCAGAAACCAAGAAGCGGGAAGCGCTGGTAGAAGCTAAAGACGAAATCTATAAAATGCGAAGTGATATGGAACGGGAAAACCGCGAGCGCAGAGTCGAACTGCAGCACCTTGAACGCCGCCTAGTTCAAAAAGAGGAAAGCCTCGACCGCAAGAGTGAAGCTCTCGAGCGCAAAGAGGAGAGTTTAAACAACAGTCGGAAAGAGGTCGAGAAGCTTCGTCATGAAGTTACCACGGTTCTAGAGGCGCAGCGAGCTGAGCTGGAGCGGTTATCCGGTTTAACTGCTGAGGAAGCGCGTACGCTCATTCTCAAACAAGTTGAGGATGACGTTAAACATGAAGCTGCAATGATGATCAAAGAAGTTGAAGCCCAAGCAAAAGAAGAAGCAGAGAAACGGGCACGGAACATTATTTCACTTGCAATTCAAAGAACTGCAGCAGATCATGTTGCAGAGACTACAGTATCTGTAGTCAGTCTGCCGAACGATGAGATGAAGGGCAGAATTATCGGACGTGAAGGACGCAACATTAGGGCGCTCGAAACTCTCACCGGAATAGATCTGATTATTGATGACACACCGGAAGCGGTGATTTTATCCGGATTCGATCCAATTCGCCGGGAAATTGCCCGTATTGCCCTAGAGAAACTGATTGCTGATGGACGCATTCATCCAGCTAGGATTGAAGAAATGGTAGAGAAAGCACGCAAAGAGGTAGATGCTGCGATTCGCGACGCCGGTGAGCAGGCTACCTTTGATGCGGATGTGCATGGACTGCACCCCGAGCTGATTAAATTGCTGGGAAGACTGCAGTTTAGAACCAGCTATGGACAGAATGTACTCAAGCATTCGGTGGAAGTTGCTCATTTAGCGGGAATCATGGCAGCGGAGCTTGGTGTCGATCCTCGTCTTGCGCGCCGCGCAGGGCTGCTGCATGATATCGGTAAGGCCATTGACCATGAGGTTGAAGGTACCCATATTGAAATCGGAATTGATCTGCTGAGAAAATATAAAGAGAACGAGGATGTCATTCACGCAATGGCTTGTCACCATGGTGACTATGAACCTCAAACGGTTGAGGCAGTGCTAGTTGCTGCTGCAGACGCAATTTCTGCGGCTCGTCCCGGTGCCAGACGTGAAACTCTGGAAACCTATATCAAACGGCTGCAGAAACTTGAGGAGATTGCCAATGGCTTCGATGGAGTTGACAAATCATATGCGATTCAAGCTGGTCGCGAGATTCGCATCATGGTCAAACCTGATCGAGTCGACGATGTGCACGCTGCCAAAATGGCCCGTGATATCGTTAAACGCGTTGAAGCTGAACTTGAGTATCCCGGTCAAATTAAAGTTACAGTTATTCGTGAAACACGAGCTGTTGAATACGCTAAATAAGCCAGGTGCATTAACCTGGCTTTATCCATAATTGGAGAAAGAGGTTTATGGAGTTGAAAGCACTCGATGACAGCAACTCACCACAGGTTAAAATGATGATTGGAGTACTGCTGAGGTTTTGGCAGATCGGGCTGATCGAATATGATTCTATTTCCAAACAGTGCAGGATTTCAATCTACCTAAAACAGATTTCCGAAGCAGAGTTTAGCGAACTTAAAGAAAAAATTCATTCCCATCTTAAAGTGCACAGCAGGTTGACTAAACAGGATAACAGTGCCTTAGTCGATATCGAACTGACAAACAAGGGTGAATTGTTCCAGATTATGATTAAGCGGGTAGTGGACTCCATGTTTCGGAAAGATATAACTATCGCAACAGAACTAATTACGAACTATCTGTCAGCAGAGCGGATTTTTTCTGATGAGTTTGCCCTGTTCGATGATCTGATCAGTGATGATGAACTGGATTCACTTATTTTGGATGCGCTGAGTGACCAGTCGGATTTAAAGCTGAGGGGAATCAGATCCGATGGCCGGCTGGCAGTATACCCTACAAAAGCTGCTGATTGAGTTTTAATCAGAGGAGGATCTATTTGAGAGTATTGTTATTAGGAGATATCTGCGGACGTCCAGGCCGGGATATCGTGAAGGAGAAACTGCCGGAGATTCGGAGCACATATCAACCGGATTTAGTGATTGCAAATGGCGAAAACGCTGCCGGCGGTTTTGGTTTAACCAAAAAAATAGCTGAAGAACTTTTCGGACTTGGTATCGATGTGATTACCAGCGGAAACCACATCTGGGATAAAAGGGAAATCTACCCGTATCTGGGCGCAGAAGCCCGTTTGTTGAGACCGGCAAATTATCCCCCAAGTGTTCCTGGTAATTACTTGTATTATGCAAAAGTGGGCGAACAAAAAGTGGCGGTAATTAATTTGATCGGTCGGGTTTTCATGGGTGATTTTGACTGTCCTTTTAGGAAGATCGATGAAATTTTAGCCGAGACCAGTTCCGTTACACCGATTTCGATCATAGACTTTCATGGAGAGGCCACTTCCGAAAAGCAAGCCTTCGGCTGGTATGTCGATGGTCGGGCCAGCGTGGTCGTTGGCACCCATACCCATGTTCCGACTGCGGATGAGCGGATTCTCCCGGGCGGAACTGCCTATGTTACGGATCTGGGAATGTGCGGACCAATGGATGGGATTCTCGGCATGCAGCGTGAGCCGATTATTAGAAAGTTTACAGATCAGCTGCCGACAAAGTTTTCGGTTGCCAAGGGTGACCGTCATTTGTGTGGAGTATTAGTTGATATAGACAGTTCTGGCAAGGCTCTGAAAATTTCCCGAATTTATTACGAGAAAAAAATTATGTAAAAAAAGGAATTTTGGCCTCGAGGCGTAATATATATATATATACGGCGGAAGTAACAGAATTGAAGAAGATTTGCAAAGGGAGGTCACTTACACATGGAAGTATTAAAGGTTTCGGCAAAATCTAGTCCAAATTCAGTTGCAGGAGCTTTAGCAGGTGTCTTGAGAGAACGTGGGAGAGCAGAGGTCCAAGCGATTGGTGCAGGCGCGTTAAATCAGGCGGTCAAAGCTGTGGCTATTGCACGAGGTTTTGTGGCCCCGAGCGGCGTAGATCTAATCTGCATTCCAGCATTTACAGACATCATGATTGATGATGAAGAGAGGACTGCAATAAAACTAATTGTAGAGCCTCGGTAGTGTTCTATCCAATTCATCGAAGCCTGTTTGTGTAATGCAAACAGGTTTTTATTTTATTCTGAGGTGATTTTCCCATGTTTATCTTTGATGCCCATATAGATACATTAGGTATTCTCGCGGAGCGGGGCTGCGAGGATCTGGCAGCCCTTACCGACAGCCATGTTAATTTGGAAAAAATGGAAAAGGCAGGAATTAATGCCCAGTTCTTCGCTGTTTATGTCCCCAGCCGCTATCGTTTCGGTTTAGCTCTTCATAAAGCAATGGAAATGATCGATATTTTTTGGCAGAATGTTGAACGTTATCCCGAGAAACTGCAGCCTCTTTTGAATCGCGAGGACTGCCGGATTTTAGAGACAAACAGACAGCCAATCCGCTGTCTGCTGTCAATCGAAGGCGGGGAGGCGTTGGAAGGCAGTCTCAGCAATCTCCGCAACTTTTTTAAATTAGGAGTCAGGGCGCTGACGCTTACCTGGAATCACCGCAATGCGCTGGCGGATGGAGTCGGTGAAGGGAAGTTCGCTTCCGGTTTAAGTGAATTTGGGCGCGAAGTGGTGGACGAAATGAATCGGCTGGGGATGATTGTTGATGTATCTCATTTAGCTGAACCAGGTTTTTGGGATGTTGTAGAAGTAAGCAGTCAGCCGATTATTGCTTCCCATTCCAATGCCTATAGGCTCTGCGGCCATCGCCGCAACCTGACTGATGAGCAGATCAAAGCCATCGCTGATTCAGGTGGAGTAATCGGTGTAAATTTCCATCCCGGTTTTTTGGCTGATCCGCCCCGCACAGCGAGTATTGATCATGTTGTGGAGCAGATTCTCTATCTGCTGAAACTTGGCGGCAGCGATACACCGGCTTTGGGGTCTGATTTTGATGGAATCAGCAGCACTCCTGCCGGATTGGAAAATGTGGAAAAAACACCAAATTTGATAACCAAACTGGAAAAGCAGGGAGTATCGGAAACCCTCATCGAAAAAGTAATGGGAAAGAACCTGCTGCGGGTGGTCAGCCAAGTCTTACCTGAAAAGAGCTCATAGAAGAGCTCTTTTTTTGGTTATACTACTACCGGAGGTGGAAGCAATGGCTGTAATAAAAGTAATCGAATTAGTCGGCCAATCCAAAACAAGCTGGGAAGATGCTGTAAAGGCTGCAGTTAAGGAAGCCTCAAAGACGATTAGACACATCAGCGGTGTGGAAGTTCTCAACTGGACCGGAAGGGTTGATGACGATGAAATTGTTAAGTATAGAGCGAATGTCAAGATTGCATTTAAAGTAACCTCAGATGACTAGGAATTTTCCGGGTTAAGGAGGTAGATTTCGGGAAATACTATTAAGGGATAAAACTGAAAATGAGGTGATGTAATGGATTGGCTGAGTGCTGTCGTCCGTTTTGTTGTTTCAGCACTCGTACTGATGGCGGTTGGCTTTGTCCTTCCGGGATTCAGCATGATGGGATTTTGGAACGCCTTATTAGCCGCAGTTGTAATCGCTGCTATCGGTTGGGTGATTGAAGCGACACTCGGCAGGCGAGTTTCGCCATACAGCAGGGGCATTGTCGGTTTCTTAGTCTCCGCTGTAGTAATCTGGACAGTCCAATTCATAGTGCCTGAAATGGAAGTTACGCTCATCGGTGCGCTATTGGCAGCATTTGTCATCGGCATAATTGACATGTTTGTTCCGACAACAGTACGATAAAAAGCGCCATTTTTACAGGCGCTTTTTATAAAGCATGGATAAGGGGATATGCTATGGCGGTACCAGTTGAAAAAAACTTGAAGCAGAATTTGGAGTATTTAAAGGAAAAGCTGGGTATTGGCATCACATTTGATATTATTGTACGGGAAATTTGTATCGGTGAGCGTGATGCCGCGCTGATATTTATCGATGGGTTTGTTAAAGACCGGGAAACTTCTGCGATCATGAAATCCCTCATGGATGTACCGCGGGGGCAGTTAGGGGTTAACGGGATAGAAAAGATTCTTACCCGCTATCTCCCCTATTTTGAGGTGGATACAACTGATGATTTGGAGGAGGGGATCGACCAGCTGTTGGCCGGTCCGATGCTGATGCTGGTGGATGGTTTGACCAGCGCTGTGGTTATTGATGTGCGGGAGTATCCGGTCAGAGGAGTAGAAGAACCTGATTTGGAGCGGGTTACCCGCGGCTCTCATGAAGGATTTGTGGAAACAGCAATCTTCAATACCAATCTGGTGCGCCGCCGGATTCGCGATCCTAAACTGCGTTTTGAAGCAATGCAGGTAGGTCAGCGTTCCAAAACTGACGTTTTTATCGGCTACATTGCAGATATAGCTGATGCGGGTTTAGTAAAAGAGGTTAAAAAGAGAATTTCCCACATCAAACGGGATGCGCTGCCCATGGGAGGTAAGAACCTAGAGGAGTATATTCTCGGCACATCAATTAATCCTCTGCCGGTAACCCGCTACACAGAGCGACCGGACGTTGCCGCTGCCCATATGTATGAAGGTCATGTCTGCATCTTTGTTGATACGTCACCTTTTGCGATGATAGTGCCGGTAACAGCCTGGCATTTTACCCAACACGCTGAGGAATACTTTCAAAACCCTCCGGTAGGAACTTATCTGCGGTGGGTTAGAACCATGGGTATTATTTTGTCTATGCTGCTGATCCCGGTATGGTACGCGCTAGTTCATACTCCAAATCTGCCGGATTGGCTGAGCTGGTTGGGTCCAACCGAAGAAAGTGTGGTGCCGCTGTGGTTTCAGTTTGTTATTCTGGAGATGGGCTTGGATATGATTCGAATCGCCTTAGTCCATACCCCCAATGCGCTGGCAACCTCTCTTGGTATTGTAGGGGCAATTCTTTTGGGAGATTTGGCAGTTACGGTAGGGATTTTTGTTCCGGAAACGATTCTTTATATCGCGGTTGTAGCGATCGGTACTTTCGGCACCCCCAGCCTCGAGTTTGCCTGGGCACTGCGGCTGTTTCGCTTTCTGATTTTGTTCAGCACATTCCTGTTTCACTGGATTGGATTCGGGATAAGTATTTTAGTCACATTTTTAATTTTTGGGCTGACAAAATCGTTTGGACTGCCGTACTTGTGGCCTCTGGTTCCCTTTAATGGACCGGCCTTGCTGCGGATTATTTTCCGCTATCCAATACCGAATATCACTATGCGCCCGAAAGCAATTGCTAAAGACAAAGATCGCGATGTCCGCAGTAAATAATCCGGGGGGATGGATATGAGAGTGGGAATCGCAAGAGGATTATATTACTACCGCTATTTTCCGTTTTGGCAGGCCTTTTTTCAGGGCTTGGGGCTGAAAGTGGTTGTTTCCGATCCCACGACTAAGCAAATTCTCGACTTTGGCCAAGCCGCAGCGGTTGATGGCATATGTCTTCCGGTTAAGGTATTCATTGGGCATGTTCAAAACCTGATCGAGAAAAACATAGACCTTCTCTTCATACCTTATATTATCAGTGTAGAAAAGGCGGAATACATCTGTCCCAAGTTCATGGGTCTCCCTGATATTGTTGCGAGCAGCATCCCGCAGCTGCCGCCAATGCTGTCCCCGACAATCGATGGACGCCGCGGGTCACTCAGGATAATGCGAACCTACCTGAACTTGGGACTGCGCTTTGCTCCTCTGCCAAAGGTGCTCCGCGCTTATTATGACGGGATTTATCAGCAGCATGAGTATGAACACAATCAAATAATAAAAGAATGCCGATCAGAGGACAAACTGCAGATCGGCATCCTCGGGCATGAGTATTTGATCCATGATGAGTTTGTATCGATGGGGATTAAAAAAAGACTTGAGCAGGCTGGATGTATTACAGTTGCGGTCGAAAATTTAGATGGGGAGACGCTTAAGGCTAATAGTAGTTTTCTTAAGAAACGGATGTTTTGGACTTCAGGTAAACGTATCCTAGGGGCGGCAAACTACTTTGCTGCCAGAGTTGATGGGATCGTATCGCTGATGTCTTTTGCCTGTGGAACTGACTCGTTTACCATCGACTTGGTGGAGCGATACTGCCGCCGCAGCCAGATTCCCCATCTGCTGATCAGTCTTGATGAACATACAGGACAGGCTGGCGTTGTCACCAGAATCGATGCCTTTGTCGATCTGCTGCAGAGGAGGAAAAACCGTGAAAATCACTGTTCCGCACATGGGTAATGTCTATATTGCGGTTGAAGCACTGCTAAACGAACTTGGCCATGATTTTATTATTCCGCCTCAAAGCAGCAAGCGGACGCTTACTTTGGGAACGAAATACAGCCCGGAAACAGTTTGTCTGCCCCTTAAACTTGGGATCGGAAACTTCCTGGAAGCAGTTGAGCTGGGAGCAGATACAATCCTGATGGTAGGAGGCAGAGGACCCTGCCGCCTCGGGTACTATGCAGCGCTGCAGGAAGAAATCCTGAGTGATTTGGGCAAACAGGTTGATTTTATTGTGCTTGATCATCCTAAAGAGGATTTTGCAAAACTGAAGTCCCAAGTGCTGCCTTTAATTAAAAAGAGGGGCATTAGGGCACTTTTAAGGGGCCTCGTTCTTGCTTGGGAAAAGTTAGTCGCAGTAGAAAAGCTCGAACGCACCTCTCACTATGTTCGCCCGCGGGAATCAGAACCCAGAATTACCAGTAGGCTGTTGGAGAAGATTTTGCAGGACTTGCGCGATGCAAATACTATAACTGGGATCCGGCGAGTGTGCCGGCAGGGATGTGAAGCTCTGCTTGACGCAGCTGACAAGACCAAAAATGTGCGGCTTAAAATCGGCATTGTAGGTGAAATTTACACTATTCTCGACCATTTTTCGAACCTAGACTTAGAAGAACGTTTAGGTCATCTGGGATCTGAAGTATACCGCACTGTCAGTTTGGTCAGGTGGCTGAAGAACCATGTGATCCTATCGTCCTTAGGCTTATACAGCAATAAACCGCTGATTAACCAAGCCCGGGGTTATCTGCACGCATCGGTAGGCGGCCACGGCTTAGATTCTGTGGCTCAGACTGTGAAACTAGCTGAGCAAAAATTCGATGGGATTGTTCATATTCTGCCGTTTACCTGTATGCCTGAAATTATTGCCCAATCGATTCTGCCTCGTGTAGCAGCTGATTATCAGACTCCGGTACTGTCACTGGTTGTGGATGAGCACACCGGGGAAGCTGGATTTCAAACGAGGTTGGAGGCCTTTGTGGATCTATTGGCCAGACATGCCAAACGGGCAGAAGGGGGACAGGAACTTGGAAAACCACTCAGTTTATCTCGGCGTTGACGTTGGATCGGTCAGCACTAATCTCGTGGTTTTGGATGCATCCAGCTTGGAGGTAATCAGCAAGATTTACTGCCGAACCCAAGGACGTCCAATTCAAGCGCTCCAGAAAGCTGTAGAGCAGATTGCGAAGCAGGGCTCCTGGCAGGTTGTTGGTGTCGGAACTACCGGAAGCGCTCGCCAGTTAGCCGGAGTGATGCTGGGGGCGGATGTAGTAAAAAATGAGATCACAGCTCACGCCCTTGCAGCTCTCCATCAAGAACCGGATGTCCAGACCATTATCGAGATTGGGGGACAGGATTCAAAAATAATCATTCTGCGGGACCAAGTGGTTACAGATTTTGCCATGAATACAGTCTGCGCTGCGGGTACAGGTTCCTTTCTCGACCAGCAGGCAGGTCGCCTTAATATTCCCATTGAGAAATTTGGTGATATTGCCCTTCAAAGCCGCAGCCCGGTGCGGATTGCCGGCCGGTGTACTGTTTTTGCAGAATCGGATATGATTCACAAACAGCAGCTCGGGCACGGTATTGCGGATATTCTTGCTGGTCTCTGTGATGCGATGGTCCGCAATTACCTGAATAATGTCGGTAAGGGCAAGGAAATAAAGGAGAAGATACTCTTTCAAGGTGGTGTAGCAGCCAATAAAGGGATGCGCCGCGCTCTTCAGGAGGCCTTAAACGCAGAAGTGCTTGTTCCTGCTCACTTTGATGTAATGGGAGCTATTGGAGCTGCGCTTTTAGCTCATGAACAGATCAGCAGAGGCAGTCAGACAAACTTCTATGGTTTTCAAATGGTTGACAGTGTGTTCGAAAACCGCAGCTGGATCTGCCAAGATTGTGCCAATCACTGTGAAATTGTCGATATCCTGCGCGACGGTCAGATCATTGCCAGCTGGGGATCGCGATGTGGCAAGGTCCAAAGCGGCATGGAATCAAGCTCTCGTCTTGCTATCTCTTAACTCTTGTGCTAAAATATTACTATCGATTATTGATGTTTCATCCCCCGCCCAAGCGGGGGTTTATATTTAGATGGTTGGGGAGGAGCCAATTTGAATTTCTGGACAGAACATATTAATCAGGCCGGACACCTTGTGATCGGAGGCTGCGACTTAGTCGATTTGGCTTCCCAGTATGGAACTCCATTTTATCTTTTAGATGAAGAAAGACTAGTCAGCAATATTAATCGATATAAACAGGCTTTCAGCAAACTGCCTAACTGCGAGATTATCTATGCCGGTAAGGCATTATTAACGGTGGGTATCGCTAGATTTATGGCGAATCAAGGGCTTTCCCTTGACGTGGTCAGCGGCGGTGAGCTCTATATTGCTTTACAGGCCGGATTTCCGCCGGAACGGATTTATTTCCACGGGAATAATAAGTCCCCTGCCGAATTGGAGTCGGCACTTCAGGCAGGAGTTGGCAGAATCGTAGTTGATAATCTCTATGAGCTTGAGGTGTTATCAGGTTTAGCGGAAAAACTAGGCCGCAAGGCAGATATTCTGCTGCGGATTATCCCTGGTGTTGAAGCGCATACCCACACCTATATTCAAACCGGCCAGCTTGATTCTAAGTTTGGGATCAGCATCGCCCACAACCAAGCTGTAGATGCAGTCAAAAAAGCGGCTGCTGCGCCGAATTTGAATTTAAGGGGACTGCACTGCCACATCGGCTCGCAAATTTTTGAGTTGGAGAGCTATGCGAAGACTGTGGAGGTCATGGTTGGTTTAATGGCAGAAGCTGCGAAGCTTGGTATTAGACTTAGTGAACTGGATCTGGGCGGTGGTTTGGGCATTAAGTATGTGCCCGAGGATCATCCAGCGTCGGTCCAGGCCTTAGGCGATCTGCTGACAGAATCACTTGCTGACGCCTGCGGCAGCCATGGAATCCCCATGCCCAAGGTGATGGTTGAACCCGGCCGCTCATTAGTGGGGGATGCAGGTGTTACTGTCTACCGTGTTGGTTCCATTAAGGAAAATATCGGTGGTCGCACCTATGCAGCAGTTGATGGCGGCATGGGCGATAATCCCAGAGTCGCATTGTATCAGGCTAAGTACCACGCAGTGGTGGTCAACAAGGCTGATCAGGAGCCGGAGAAACTCTATACGGTTGTGGGAAAATACTGTGAATCCGGCGATGTCCTGATTAATAATATTAAATTGCCCCGTTTAGAACCTGGTGATCTGCTGGCTGTCTTTAGTACCGGAGCGTACAACTATGTCATGGCCAGTAATTATAACGCTGTTCCCCGGCTGCCTCTGATTGCTGTCTACAAAGGAACCAGCGATATTCTGGTGGAACGGGAATGCTATGAGGACTTAGTCAGACTGCATCGGATTCCCGCGCGGTGGTCGGACTAGATTTAGTCAGGAGGAAAAACCATGGGTTTGGGAATGCATTTACAACAGCTTAATTTGGAACAGCTGGTTTTCCGTGTTATTGCAGCTTTGTTTGCCATATCGGTTCACGAGCTAGCTCACGGTGCAGTGGCGTACAAGCTTGGCGATCCTACTCCTAAAGCGCAGGGAAGATTGACTCTCAATCCCCTCAAGCATCTCGATCCAATTGGAATTCTGATGTTGGTTTTTTTCAGAGTTGGCTGGGCCAGGCCGGTGCAGATCAATCCCCTGTATTTTAAGAATCGCCGCAGAGATGAAATTTTAACGGCGGTTGCCGGTCCATTGGCCAATATTACTGTAGCGTGGATCTTAAATCTCCTCAGCGTCTTTGTACTGCGTCTTCCTGTCAACGGCCAGACATGGTATCTTTTGTATACGCTTTTAGTGATCAATTTCCAGATCAACATCTGGTTAGCGGCCTTTAATCTGGTACCTCTGCCGCCTCTGGATGGTTCGAGGATCCTTGGCAACCTGCTGCCGTTAATATGGCGGATTAAGTATGAGCGCATTGCCCCTTACGCACCGCTGATCCTGATTCTGGGGGTTTGGACCGGTTTGCTGATGTGGGTTGTCAGTCCGATTGCCAATTTTTTGATTTGGATCATCCAAGTGCTTTCATTATAGATTTTAAACGATAACGACAAATAGGTGGGAGCCATGGGATATTTAGTTAAGCTGGAAGTGTTTGAAGGTCCGTTCGACCTGCTTTTGAATCTGATCGATCAAGCTGAGATCGACATTATGGATATTCCCATTGCTCAGATTACCGAGGATTACTTAGGCTATCTGCGCCGAATGCAGGAGCTTGATTTGGTTGTGAGCGGCGATTTTTTGGTGATGGCAGCAACTCTGCTGCAGATTAAGGCGAAGATGCTGCTGCCGAAAAAACCAAAACTTGATGAGAATGATACTGATGATGAAGAGGATCCCCGCGATCAGCTGGTAATGCAGCTGTTAGAGTACAAGTTCTATAAAGAAGCTGCCGAAATTCTTAAAAACCGGGCTGAGCAGATTACTGTTTTTCCACGGGTGTATCCTGAACCTAGTGAGCAGAAACCACCAGTTTTTGCTAATCCTGTTGGAGATGCTGATGCTCGAACTCTGGCTAATATGTTTGCGCAGGTTTTGAGCGCTTTAGAAGAAAGCAAAAAGGTATCGTATGTCAAACGGGGACTGAGTGTAGCTGAATGTATTGGCAATATCCGCTTAACGCTCCTTAAGCAGGAGAGTGTTTCATTTAGCGATTTGCTGGTGCACAGAGATCGGGCTTTTATTGTAGTGACATTCTTGGCGGTATTGGAATTAGTGCGCATGCGGGAGATTAACGCAGTGCAGAAGCATGATTTTGGTGATATCCGGTTGATTAGGAGGTAAGCAAGTGACTTTAGAAGAGTCCTACAGGATTATAGAAGGGCTGATTTTTGCTGCCCCTTATCCGCTAACCATAAAAGAAATTAGTGAGATTATAGCAATAGATGAGAAACTCACAGCCAGATTGGTTGAGGATATCGCTGAGAAGTACCGGAACTCTGGATTTATATTGAGGAATGTGGCGGGAGGATATCAATTCGTCACCCGTCCTGAGCTGAGCGAGTGGATTGAGAAACTTGGGCGGAAAGTGATCCACACACCCTTATCAGCTCCCGCTTTAGAAACACTGGCAATTATAGCTTATCAACAGCCGGTCACCCGAGCTGAAATTGAAAAGATCAGGGGAGTGCGGGCGGACAGCGCCATCAATACTCTGTTGGAGCGGGAACTAATTGCTGAAGTTGGACGGAAAGACGGGCCGGGTCGGCCGCTCTTGTTTGGAACGACCGAGAAGTTTTTGCTGGAGTTTAATCTAAAATCATTAGATGATCTGCCGCGCCGCTCTGAGTTTCCGCAGCTTGCAAGCACTGATGAATAAGCCTAACCAAAATTTGAAAAATTAAGATCGAGAGATGGAGAGTGAAGCCATGCTGCTCGGTCTTTTTTTATTGGCAGGTGCGCTGTGCGCGGCCCTGCTCCTGCTGCCCTTTTACTTAGAACTGGAATACCTTCTGCATCAGACAAATGGAAGCTGGAAGATAATCTTTTGGATTTGGAAACTGCCGATTGCAGTGCGGGTATCACATCTTGAGCGGCTCGGAACCCGCTGGCTGACAGAGGCAAATATTCAAGTTCCCAAGGCTTCCCGGGATGTTTTTACGGTCACATCCCTTGAAAAACTGAAAAGGCTGCTCAGTACCCCGCTGCCGCGGGCAATTAAGTTCGGATCGAAACTCGCTTTGTTTTTGTTAAGAGAAATCGAGAAATTAGAAGTTAAACTGCGATACAGTACTGGAGAAGCTGCCCTGACCGGTATTTCTGCCGGCGCGGCTTGGGGACTGATCTCGATTGCGCTGAGTATTATCGGCAGCCGCGTGAGGTTTCTCCATCAACCTCAGATTCAGATTAAACCCGTATTTGGACCGATTCAATTCGAATGCTGGTTTCACTGTATATTTAAGATCCGTCTCGGTCACATTATTGTTAAGTACATCAAACAACAACTGAAGCTGGGGAAAGGAGGCTGCAGATATGGAAGAGAATCATCCGATTGAAGGTCTGATGGAAACCGCAATGGAAAGCCTCAAAGCAATGGTTGATGTTAATACAATTTTGGGTGATCCGGTTGAGACCCCAGATGGGAATGTGATCGTTCCGGTGAGCAGAGTCAGCTTTGGCTTTGCAGCCGGGGGAACAGAATTTCAAGGCCAGAACGACAATTCCGGCGGTGAACTGCCTTTTGGCGGCGGCAGCGGCGGCGGGATTTCGTTAAATCCGGTAGCCTTTCTTGTGGTAGGCAATAATGAAGTGCGCCTACTGCCGGTGGACAATACTGCCATCTATGACCGCTTAGTAGACATGATCCCAAAAGTAATCGATCAGATTCGGGGTACTGCTGACCAGAAACAATTTGAAATCTAAGGCCGCGGCAGGAGGG
Organism: Bacillota bacterium; assembly: GCA_012837335.1. Lineage (NCBI taxonomy): Bacteria > Bacillati > Bacillota > Bacillota bacterium. Next base: position 41,276 of record DURM01000023.1, on the reverse strand, counting down.
GAGTTTCCCCTCTTTTTTTCTTGTAAAAATCTGTTCAGTCAGGTAAGATGTTATTCATGAGGGAGCAGTGATGTAAATGAAAGAAAGACTGCAGAAAGTAATTGCTCATGCTGGCATTGCCTCACGCCGCGCCAGTGAAAAGTTGATCACAGCCGGGCGGGTAACAGTAAACGGCAGAGTAGTTACGGAACTAGGCACAAAAGTTGATTTGAGGTATGATACGGTCAAAGTAGATGGTAAAGCGATCCGATCAAAGGAGAAGTATGCCTACTATCTTTTAAATAAACCGCGGGGTTATTTAACCACTGTCAAGGACGATCGGGGCAGAAAGACAGTAATGGATCTTTTGACCTCGGTTGAAGAGCGGGTCTATCCTGTGGGTCGTTTGGACTATGAATCTGAAGGTCTGCTGCTGTTAACTAATGATGGACAGCTTGCTAACCGCCTGATGCATCCTAAATATGAGGTGCGCAAGTTTTATCTGGTGGAGGTGATCGGGGAGGTCTCAGAGGATGATTTAGCGGTGCTGCGATCTGGTGTTGAACTGGAAGACGGCATTACCAGACCCGCCTATGTGGAGTTGTTGTCATCTACTCCTCGTAAGTCAGTTCTTAAGATCGGCATTCATGAGGGCCGCAACCGCCAGGTTCGCCGCATGTGTCAGGCTCTCGATCTGTCTGTGCGCAGGTTGATCCGCACTCAGTTCGGTCCAATTAAGCTGGGAAAACTAGCACCCGGCAGCTGGCGGCAGCTGACAGAGCAGGAAATTGGCAAACTCAGACAGGCGGTGAAGCGCCGTGGCAAATAGAGTGATAGTTGTCGGAGGAGGAGCCGCAGGATTGATGGCAGCAGGTACGGCAGCCGGACAGGGTGCTGATGTACTGCTGTTAGAAAAAAATGATCTTCCAGGCAAAAAGATCCGCATCTCCGGCAAGGGACGCTGCAACATTACCAACGCCCGGACAATTCGGGAGTTTATTGCTCATTATCCGGGCAATGGTAAATTTCTTTACAGTGCCCTCCACCGCTTTACAAATTCAGATTTGATCAATCTGCTGAGTCAGTATGGGCTTGAAACCAAGGTTGAGCGGGGGCAGAGGGTATTTCCGGTATCCGATGATGCTGACCAAGTTGCCGATACCTTGATTCGCTTCGCTAAAGATTCAGGTGCAAAAATTAAGCCCAACACGCAAGTTAAGAAAGTGGTTGCTTGGGATGGGAAAGTGCAGGGTGTAGATACTAGCAGTGGTTACTATGAGGTGGACCGAGTAATTATTGCCACCGGTGGAGCCAGCTATCCCGGAACAGGCTCAACAGGCGATGGCTATACTTTTGCCAGGGAGCTTGGACACACAGTGACACCAATCTTTCCGGCGCTGGTAGCATTGAAAACCAGGCAAACCTGGGTAAAGCAGGTTTCCGGCCTGAGTTTACGGAATGTAACTGCCAAACTTTCCAGTGAAGGAGAAAGCGTCAGCGAATTTGGTGAGATGCAGTTTGCCCATTTTGGAGTTACAGGGCCGATCATTCTGACCTTAAGCCGCCAGGCAGCGCTGTGGTTGCGGGAGGGTCGAACTGTAACCATAACCATAGATTTAAAACCGGCTTTAACAGAGGACGAACTGGACAAAAGAGTTCAGAGAGATTTTCAGAAGTTTCAGCGCAAGCAGTTTAAAAACAGCCTCAGAGAGCTGTTGCCGAAGAGTCTGATTCCGGTAATGATCGAGCGGTCGCAGATAGCACCAGAAAGGCCGGTTAACCAGATTACCAAAGCCGAAAGGCTGAAGCTGGTTCAGCTGTTAAAGCGGCTGGAACTGGTCATTACAGATACTCTTCCCCTCTCATCGGCGATTGTTACCGCCGGAGGTGTCAATGTAAATGAAATCAATCCAAAAACAATGGAATCAAAGCTGATACAAGGTTTGTATTTTGCTGGGGAAGTGATCGATGTGGATGGTGTAACCGGTGGATTTAATCTTCAGGCTGCATTTTCAACAGGAAGTACAGCAGGATTTTATGCGGCTCAGGGTTAATTGATAAAGGAAAAGAAAGGAGATGCGGACTTTGGTACGTGCAGTAAGGGGAGCAATTACTGCTGCCAAAAACAATGAACAAGAGATAATTGATGCTACCAAATATCTGCTGTCAGAGATGATTAAGCAGAACAACCTAACCGAGGATGATTTGATCAGCATCATTTTCACGGTAACTCCGGATCTCGATCAAGCTTTTCCGGCTCGAGCAGCGCGTGAGTGCGGCTTTACCCAGACACCTCTGATGTGCTCTGTTGAGATCCCGGTTCCCGGCAGTCTGCCGCTGTGCATTCGGATTTTAATCCACTGTCATACAAGCCTAAGTAAGGCAGAAATTCGCCACCTATATCTGCGGGATGCAGTAAAATTAAGGCCTGATTTAGTAAAGGATGTGGAGTAATGACAATTAGGTATCGGAGCGAATTGGACCAGATTACACCATATGTTCCCGGCAAGCATATTGATGAAGTAAAACGGGAGTATGGCGTATCTGATATTATTAAATTAGCGTCAAACGAAAATCCCTTGGGAATGGGCAGCAAGGCTCGCAGCGCTATTCTCGAAAATCTTGACAGCGTCCATGTGTATCCTGACGGCAGCGCAGTTGGTTTGAGAAATAAGCTTGCGAAGCAGTTGGCAGTTGAACCTGAGCAGATTATCGTCGGCAACGGCTCTGATGAGCTGATTAAATTAACTGCCGAAACTTATCTGATGCCGGGTGACGAGGTGATTATCTGCGAACCAACTTTTTCCCAGTATCGGTTTGCTGCTGCTTTAATGGGAGCAAAAATTGTTTCGGTTCCGCTGGACAACTATCGGTATGATTTAAATGCCATGGCGGAACAGATTTCTGAACATACTAAGATTATTTTCGTGTGCAATCCCAATAATCCCACCGGCACTATTGTTGACACAACCGAACTGGAGCGATTTTTAAGCGGGGTACCCAAGCAGATTCTGGTAGTTATTGATGAAGCTTACTACGAATATGTCAGGTCTGATGTTTATCCGCAGACGATCGATTTGCTGCAAGACTATCCCAATCTATTAATCACGCGGACTTTTTCAAAAATACATGCTCTCGCTGCTCTCCGCGTTGGATATGGAGTAGCTGATCCAAGTGTTATTAACGCAATGCTGAAGACCAAAGAGCCTTTTAACGTGAACTCTTTGGCTCAGGCTGCAGCCGCCGCCGCGTTAGATGATCAAGATCATCTGCAGCGCAGTATAGAAGTGAATGAGCTGGGCAAGCGGTATTTATATGAACAGTTTGCAGAGATGGGGCTGGAATCCATCCCGACAGAGACCAACTTTGTTTTAGTCGATCTAGAATCGGATGCAGATGCGGTATGCCGTCAGCTGATGGCGCGAGGTGTGATTATCCGCTCGGGTGCTTCATTTGGACTGCCCAGCTGTGTACGGATTACGATTGGAACTATGGAGCAGAACCGCAGGATGATGGGTGCTTTAAAGGAGGTTCTGGCATGCAGATAGCGATCGACGGACCGGCAGGCGCAGGTAAAAGCACTGTTGCTAAGCTGGTTGCCAGCAGACTCGGGTATCTGTATATCGATACAGGAGCGATGTATCGTGCCTTAACCTACCTGGTACTAGAAGCGGGAGTGGAGCCTAGTTCTGAGGAGGAAGTACATCGGATTCAACAGCAGATGGATCTGCGTTTGGTTCCTGCTGCGGATGCGTTGGTTTCCTGTCGGGTATTTATCGGAGATACAGAGATAACCGAAGCAATTCGCAGACCAGAGGTATCCCAGTACGTTTCTATTATTGCGAGTCATCCCAAAGTGCGCTCTGGTATGGTCAGAATGCAGCAGCAGCTAGCGGCTGCCAATAATGTTGTGATGGATGGCCGGGATATTGGTACAACTGTTCTACCTGATGCCGATGTTAAAGTTTTTCTCTGTGCATCAGTGGAGGAAAGAGCTCGCCGCAGGTATAATGAGCTGGTAGCAAAAGGCCATGATCTTGATTTCGGTAAATTAGTGTCCGATCTCAAACAGAGGGATCATCTTGACTCCACTAGAGCGGTCTCACCACTGCGCAAAGCCGATGATGCAGTTGAGATTGATACTACCGATTTAACTGTTGCCGAAGTGGTGGAACAAGTTTTAAAGTTAGCTGCGCGGAGGGAGAAAAGTGTATAGAGTACTGCGGCTGATAGCGCTGATTCTGTTCAATATTTGTTTCCGAATAAAGATTGTCGGTTTAGAAAACATTCCGGATCGAGCGGGTGTCTTGGTGGCAAATCATGTCAGCATGCTGGATCCAGTCATGCTCGGAATTGCCGTTAAAAGGCCGGTTCATTTTATGGCAAAGGCGGAGTTATTTAAAAACCGCTTGTCGGCATGGTTTTTCGGCCAGCTGCATGCGTTTCCCGTCCACCGCGGAACTGCTGATACAAGTGCAATCCGCACTGCTTTGCAGATTCTGCGTGACAATAAGCTGCTGGGTATTTTTCCTGAAGGTACGCGAAATAAAGGCGAAGAGCTGCTGCCGTTTCACAGCGGGGCAGCGATGCTGGCGCAGCGGACTCAATCACCAATTGTCCCTGTACTAATTCGGGGAACCGAGAAACTTCGCTTTCGTCAGAAAATTGAAGTGCTTGTCGGCAGGCCAATTCAGCCAAAAGAAGGTAAAAAGGCAACCAAAGAAGAACTAGCTGAAATAAATAATTTGATTTTTGAACAATTTACTAGTCTTAATAGGCAGGAATTTAAGGCTTAAGCGAGAAATGAAACAGAGAAATGATTTTAGATAGGAAATTATTTCGAGAAAGATGACATACTATAAGGGAGTATAATTTAGATTGTGTTTTAACCTATACTGGCTTTTCATAAAAACTTATACATATTATGAGAAACAGTGATAGGTATAAATATAATAAATGTAGTGGAAGTTGTCCTGAGGTTGGGGCAGTAAGATGCGCTTGTCTCCGGACTGGTAATCGAGGGGGTTATTGAGAGAATGAGTGAATTCACAGAGGAAAAAGTTGTAGTCAATGGTCCAGTTGACCAAGACGAGACGAAACAAGAAGTTGAGACACCTGAAGCTGAGGTCGAAGCAGTTGAAACTCAGGCAGCAGAGACTAGCGGAGATCCTGAAGTTTCTCATGAGGAAGTAATGCAGGAGTATTCTGATATGCCTACACCTGTACCGAACACAATCATTTCCGGTAAAGTTGTTCAGATCGGTACTGATGAGGTACTTGTAGATATAGGTTACAAATCTGAAGGCCGGATTCCCCTTAACGAAATGGGATTAAAGCCAAATCAGGAACCAAAAGATGCTTTTGCTTTAGAGCAGGATATTGATGTATGGGTGCTCAAGGTTGACGATGCTGAGGGCAATGTAGTGCTGTCCAAACGCAGAGCTGATGCTCAGAAAGCATGGGCGGAATTAGAACAGCTCTATGCTGAAGGCAAACCAATTACTGCCGAAGTCACTCAAGTGGTCAAAGGCGGCTTATTGGTAGACCTTGGAGTGCGCGGGTTTATTCCTGCCAGCCATGTATCCCGCAACTATGTCGATGATTTAGAAAAATATGTAGGCCAGACGCTTGAATTAAAGATTATTGAGCTGGATCGCCAGAAGAATAATGTTGTGCTTTCCCGCAAAGATCTCTTAGAAGAAGAATATCAAAAAGCTAAAGAAGAAATCTTCAATACTCTGGAAGAGGGAAGCGTTGTTGACGGTGTTGTCAGAAGAATTACCGACTTCGGTGCTTTTGTCGATATCGGTGGCGGAGTAGAAGGTCTGCTTCACGTATCAGAAATGGCTCACAGCCGTGTTAAACATCCCTCTGATGTTGTTTCTGAAGGTGATCAAGTTAAAGTTATGGTCCTTGGTCTCGATAAGGAAGCAGAGCGAATTTCGCTCGGCCTGAAGCAAACTCTTCCGGATCCATGGGATACTATTGAAGAAAGATATCAAGTAGGTGACAAAGTCAGCGGTATTGTCACCCGCACAGTTGATTTTGGTGCGTTTGTTAAGCTTGAAGACGGTGTCGAAGGCTTAATTCACATTTCACAGCTGGCTCACCGCCATGTGGCTAAAACTGACGAGGTTGTGAAATCCGGTGACGAAGTTGAAGCGAAGGTTATCAGCCTTGATCCGGAAGCAAGACGGATTGGCTTAAGCATCCGCGAGTTAGAGCCGAAGCCGGAAGTGAAAAAAGAAGTTAAGAAGATGGAGAAAGTCGAAGAAAAACCCGAGGAAGAAGAACAGCTGACTACTACTCTCGGCGATATGTTTGGCGATTTGTTCAAAGACCAATAAACTAAAAGAAACTTTTAAGGATCTTGTTTTACGACAAGATCCTTTTTTTGTGCCTGTTTTCATCCTCCTCGAACAAACTGTTTACATATTGGTTTAAAGGCAAGGGAAGAATAGCCTTAGATTGGAACAGTAGGAGGGATATTATGCCGGCAGGCATGATTTTACTTTTGATTGCTGCAGCGCTCGTTTATTTCGGCGCGGGGCAGAGAATACTCGATCGCATGCGCTTAACAGACAGCCAAGCTTTGCTGTTTATCGGTATTATGATTGGCGGCAGCTTTATCAATATCCCCCTTTATCGGGGAACGGTAGAAGTAAGCGTAAATGTGGGAGGAGCACTCGCGCCGCTCGCCTTGTGCATCTATCTCCTGAGTAGAGCAGATACAACCCGAGAATGGGTGCGCGCCCTTGTTGGAGCTGCTGTTACGGCCGGAATTGTCTTTGGTCTAGGTCAGCTGACAGATTTTGATCCAACCGGACCAACATTTATTGATCCTATGTGGCTGTTCAGCATCACCGCGGGAGTGGTTGGCTACTTGATGGGCAGATCCCGGCGTTCCGCTTTTATTGCCGGAACTTTGGGCCTCATCCTGACTGATGTGATCCATCTGGTCCGCTCGTTTGCAGCAGGGCTACCATCCACAGTTGCCATAGGTGGAGCCGGTGTGTTTGATGCCATTATCATTGCTGGATTCATCGCGGTAGCGTTAGCTGAGCTCGTGGGCGAAACTAGGGAGCGTCTTCAGGGTGGTCCTGAAGCTGAATCCGATGATGAACTGTTTGTTAAAAATGTACCCAAGCTTGAGCATGAAGAAACTGGTCCAGCAGAATCGCAGCTCTCGGATGCGGAGCGTAATCTTTACATGCAGGGCATTCACGGAACAAGCTCCGATGAAGGGCAGTCTGACAGCAGCGATGGAAGGGAGGAGCAGGATTGAAGCGGGCAGTAATTTACCTGGTAATACTTGGAGTATTGATTGGAATAAGTTCTGCAGCTCAAGCATCTTGGTTGGAGACCAGTCTTTTTGAACGCAATGACAGCGGTTACTTCAGCCTTGAAGATGAGAATGGTGTAATCACTTACACCGCAAGGATCCTAGATGTAGGTGACTCGTATATCGCCGCGGACAATCAGCGGTATGAGGTAGTGGAAATTACCGGCGACCGCATAATTGTGGAAGCGAAAGAAAAGATTACTCTTCCTGATATGAAGCAGCTGACCACCGCTGTTAAACCCAGTATCTGGGAGCGGCTGTTTGGTGCTGCCGCGTCCAAGCAAGATGATGAGGAACGAGAGTGGAACACAATCGGCATTTACCATACCCACAACGCAGAATCTTATGTACCAACCAGCGGCGTTGATTCAGAAACTCACGGCGATATTATGGAAGTTGGCAGAGCACTGGCAGATGCCCTTAACAACTTAGGATACAATGCAGTTTGGTCAGACAACAGCCATCTTCCCCATGATGGAGAGGCGTACCTCCGTTCGCGGCGTACTGCCGTTGAGCTGATGAAGCACAAACCCGGGACACTGATCGACGTTCACCGGGATGCCACTCCTCCGGAAGTGTATGAAACCGAAATAGAAGGCAAACCGACAACCAAGGTGCGGATTGTAGTAGGTCGCCAAAATGAAAACCGGGAGACCACGTTAGAGTATGCCAAACGAATTAAGGCGGTAGCAGATGAGAAGTATCCCGGGATCATCGAAGGTATTTTTGATGCGCGGGGCAATTATAATCAGGACTTAGGCCCAAGGATGATTCTATTAGAATTTGGGGCCCATACCAATCCTTTAGAGTTAGCGGAGCAGGCAGCGCAGTTTTTTGCCGAGATTATTCCTGCAGCTGCGGGATTATCCAGCTCTGAAGCAGCGCAGCAGGAAACAGAGCAGACTTCCCCTCTTGCCTACCGCAGCATTCTCTGGATATTAGGCATCACGGCGGTGATAGTTATTGGCTACCTAATTATCAACAAACAAAGCCTAGGTTCCCTTGGATCTTTTTTCCGCAGAGAATTTGCTGGTGAGCAGCCTCAGGATGATCAAGACGATGAGCAGAATTAGGTGAATGCGATGGATTATTTATTTTCAGTTGTGCTGGCGGCTCTATCCGGATTGGCAGCCCGGCTCTATATGCTGAGGCGGGATTACCGCCAATATCCCAGCTACCCTCAGGGCTGGGCTATCCACTTGTTTATTGGTTTTATCGGAGCGCTGTTAGGAGCAGTTTTGGTTCCGTCTCTAATTGAAGCGGAGTTTGCAGCTGTATCGTTTTTACTGATGGCAGCATCCCAGTTTAGAGAAGTGCGAAATATTGAGCGCAGTTCGTTGGAAAAACTAGAGGCTGATGAGTTAGTAGCTAGAGGAACAGCTTATATCGAAGGAATTGCACGGGTTTTTGAGGCACGCAACTATTTGGCGATCTGGACTGCCTTTATTGTCGCGGCAGTGTCTGAATTGACTGCAGCTTTTTCCCTGTGGCTGCGGTTAGCAGCGGCAGTTGGAGCAGCTATAACCAGTGCTGGACTGCTGAACTTTTTGATGCGGGGACCGTCAATAGCCGATATTGCTGAAATCCGCTCCACGGAGATTGAGTTTGATGGACCTATATTGGTTGTCGGCGGAGTGAGCGTGATGAACGTAGGCCTGCCAAGTGCAAGGGAGTGGTACCTTAAGCAAGCGGTGGCGGCTGAGATTATTCCTAAAGACGTTGATGCGAAGGCTACGTTGGCTAATATTGGCCAGATGCAGGCGATCGCCCATGATGCTACCGCGATGGTTGGAGTTTTTATGGATGTTGGTGAGCAGGAGTTCACACCTCTCGTCCGCCGCGACCCCCAGTCGGGAAAACTGGTGGTGGTGATGATTCCTTCAGAGGACAACCAAGCCGCCTTCTTAGAGGCAATTTCCAATGTCCCGGTCCTTGAAAGCGCAATTCGGAAGCCGCTCCGCTCTGTCGCGGGCCGGATGTTAGATGGGAGATGAGACAGATGGAAGTTGTGGCTGCTAATCAAATCTTGGCTGTAATCACTACTGATAAAGAGCGAGTTGGTGGTTCTGCCCCAACTTTCTATGCTGAAAATACTGAGGAGCTGGAGAAAATTGCGGTCTATTTGGCCCGCATCTTTATGGCCGCGGTTCATGATTTGGGAAATAACGTATATATTATTGTTAAGCATTGATTATGAGGTGAACTGGGTGGATATTATCTACTGCTGTTATGGAGGAGCGCATTCGTCGCCTATTGCAGCTGCGATTCACATTGGACAGCTCAATTCTGAGCAGATTCCAACCGCTTCTGAAATCTGGAATGTCCAGCTTTACGATCGGGTTGAGTCTTCTGATCGCGGCAAAGTGAATTTTATCGGTGAGGATGAGTGCGGCAACCGGGTTTATGTCTGCGGCAGGGGCAGTGAGAAACAGGGGATAGAGCAGGCTATTAAAAGCGGCATACTACTTGCAGGAGGCAGTACAGACGGTCTAGTCTTTATTGATACGCTTCCTGCTGTTAATATATTAATGAGGATAGGCGGCTTTATGTCGCGAAAGCTAAAATGGGTCCGGCTCGGCAGACCGCTGGTCATTAAGGGTACGCAGCTGGCTTTTTTCGATCTGGTCCGGATTGTAACTGCCGCTAAAAAAGAGTATGGAATCGACTGCGCGGAAGCGAAATCCAAGCCAGAAAAGAGGAAAACCCATTAAGACTAGAGAATTATCTAAGCTGGTAAAGATTTGGTAGAAACTGTAAGGGAATGAGTGGATTATGGCAAAACCGATTGTTGCAATCGTGGGAAGACCGAATGTGGGCAAGAGCACCTTGTTTAACCGCATTGCCCGCGAGAGAATAGCTATTGTTGATGATCAGCCGGGGGTAACCCGAGATCGGATTTACTGCGAAGTAGAATGGACCAATAAACGTTTTATTTTAGTTGATACAGGCGGTATTGAGACCGAAGAAGACATCATTACTAAACAGGTTAGAGAGCAGGCGGAAATTGCTATTGAAGAAGCGGATGTTATTATTTTTGTTGTCGATGGGCGTGAAGGATTAACGGCAGCAGATGAGGATGTCGCAGATCTGCTGCGCCGAACCAATAAGGAAATAGTGCTCTGTGTCAATAAAGTAGAGGATTACTCGGCAAGTATGGAGATGACCGCCGAGTTCTGGGCGCTGGGATTAGGGGAGCCAGTCTCTGCATCCGCTGAGCACGGTCGAGGTGTTGGCGATCTGCTGGACAAAGTAGTAGCTAGATTTCCGGAAGATGCGGACCTGGGCGAAAGCGATGCTTTAAAGATCGCAGTTGTTGGACGTCCAAATGTAGGGAAATCTACTCTGATCAACCAGTTTGTCGGCGAGCAGCGGGTGATCGTTTCTGATATTCCTGGCACAACCCGCGATGCTATCGACACCTTTTTTACCTTTGAGGATCAGGAGTTTGTCCTGATCGACACTGCTGGATTAAGGCGGAAGAAGAAAATTGAAGTAGGTGTTGAACGTTACAGCGTGCTGAGAACTCTCCGCGCAGTTGACCGCTCTGATATCGTGTTTTTGATGCTTGATGCTGAGGAAGGCGTTACCGAGCAGGATAAGAAGATCGCCGGTTATGTGCATGAAAGCGGCAAAGGCTGTGCGATTATTGTCAATAAATGGGATCTAGTTGAAAAAGAAACAAATACAATGCGCGACTTGGAGCAGGAGATTTATTCCGGTCTGCAGTTTTTATCCTATGCTCCGATTGAGTTTATCTCGGCGCTTACCGGCAGAAGAGTTAACCGCTTGATCAATTTAGCGGTGCAGATTGCCGAGCACCGGAGTATGCGGATCCCAACAGGCAGGCTGAATGAGATTATACAGGATGCCGTGGCCATGCATCAGCCTCCTTCAGATAAAGGTGTGAGGTTAAAGATTTTTTATGCAACACAGGCTCAGGTTAATCCACCTGTATTTTTGCTGTATGTGAATCACCGAGAACTGATGCATTTTTCGTACCTACGCTACTTGGAGAACCGCTTGCGGACAGAATATGGATTTTACGGCACTCCGATCATTCTGAGTGTGAAGGAGAGATCATAACATGGGTGGATTTGTTCAGAACATCGGATTAATTTTCGCTGCATATGTGCTTGGTTCGCTGCCTTTTGGGCTGTGGGTAGCCAAGCTTTGGGCAAATATTAATATTAGGGAATACGGCAGCGGCAATATTGGAGTTTCTAATGTGCTGCGGACTATTGGTCCTGTGCCCGCAATAATCGTTTTAGTATTAGACGCTGGAAAAGGTTTAATTCCTGTCTTACTTGCAAAACAAATGCTGTCCAATGAGACTATGTGGTTTATCGTTGGTATTGCGGCAATCATTGGGCACAGTCTGTCGCTGTTTGCCAACTTTAAGGGCGGCCGGGGTGTCGCAACTGCCGGCGGTGTTTTATTAGGATTATCATGGAAAATAGTGCTGACACTTCTGATCGTGTGGTTGGTCACACTTTGGATCAGTCGTTTTATCTCGCTCTCGTCAATTTTGGCAGCTGTATCGCTGCCAATCAGCTTAGTAGTCTTCGGGTTTCCTCCCAGCTATTGGGTTTTGGGGGCGGGATTGGCTCTATTTGTTATCTGGCGCCACCGACCGAATATCGAGCGGCTGCTTGCCGGAACTGAATACCGGATTGGCGAGAAAGCGCAGAAACACTAGGAGTGAATATTTTGGTATAAATCACGGACAATCCGCAAGTCGCGGGTGTTCCGTGATTTTTTTGCTTCATTTTGTTATATTTTCTCCAAGCTCCTAATATAGTTATAGTGTCCATCCGCATGCATGCCTAATTGTAGACGAGGCTGGATTCATAGAGGGTGCGGTAAGTAGGAGGGGTAAACCCAATTCAAAGGAGGGAAGCCTTGATGGAGAAATTCAGTCTTTTCGCTGATATCGCGGAACGTACTGGCGGAAGTATCTATTTAGGCGTCGTAGGTCCGGTGCGTACAGGAAAATCGACTTTCATTAAGCGGTTTATGGATTTGTTAGTCCTGCCCAATATTGAAGATATCCATGTCAAGGAGAGAACGAAGGATGAACTGCCTCAGAGTGGGGCAGGTAAAATGATTACCACTACCGAACCGAAATTCGTACCCGAAGAGCCCATTGAGGTAGTTTTAGAAGAGAACATTAAGTTTAAGGTGCGGCTGGTTGACTGCGTTGGTTACACAGTTCCCGGGGCGATAGGTTATCATGACGAGGATGGACCGCGGATGGTGATGACACCCTGGTTTGACCATCAGATTCCCTTTCAAGAAGCAGCAGAGCTTGGTACCCGCAAAGTGATCAGTGAGCACTCTACACTTGGATTAGTGGTGCTGACAGACGGCTCAGTCACTGATATCGAGCGTGACGATTATCTTGAAGCTGAAGAGCGGGTAATTGCTGAACTGAAAGAATTGGAGAAACCCTTTATTGTGGTGCTGAATTCGGACCAGCCCCATAGTCCTCAAACCACTGCCCTGGCAGAAGCATTAGAAGACAAATATGGGGTTAAGGTAGTTCCTTTAGACTGTCTGCGCATGACTCAGGATGATATCCTGGGACTGATGCGGGAAGCGCTCTTTGAATTTCCGGTTAGAGAAATTAACTTCCGCTTTCCCCGCTGGATTGAAGAGCTGCCGCAGGATCACTGGCTGCGTCAGGAGTTCGAACAGGCAGCCTATGAAAGTGTGAATTTGGTTGAGCGGCTCCGTGACGTAGCAAGCTCAATGGAGTACTTAGCCGCAGCTGAAGCTCTCGACAGTGCTTTATTGGAAAGAATGGATATGGGCACAGGAACTATCGATGTTGAGTTGGGAGCGGACCGTTCGCTGTTTTATCAGGTGCTTGCCGACATGACAGGACTGGATGTTGAAGGTGATCACCATTTGATCCGGCTGATGCATGATCTGTCAGTTGCCAAGAGAGAGTATGACAAACTGTCCTCAGCGCTGATGGAAGTGCGGGAAACAGGCTATGGTATTGTCTCTCCGTCTGTAGATGATATTACATTTGAACATCCGGAGCTGATTAAGCAGGGACGCCACTTTGGAATTAAGCTGACTGCTTCAGCACCATCCATTCATCTGATCCGCGCCAATATCATGACAGAAGTAACTCCCTTGGTCGGAACTGAAAAACAGGGCGAAGAGCTGGTGCAGTCACTGTCAGAGGAATTTCAGGCTGATCCCGATGCTTTATGGAACCGTGATTTTCTCGGACGCTCACTGCAGGACTTAGTCAAGGAAGGAATTCAAGCAAAACTGAACCGCATGCCTGATAACGCGAGAGAAAAACTGCAGGAAACACTGTCCAAAATCATCAATGAAGGAAGCGGCGGATTAATTTGCATTATCTTGTAATTTTTGATAATCCTCATCATTAGTGGTTAAACTAGGGATAACACCTAATGAAGGAGGATATCGGATGACTAAAACCGATTTAGTTGATCAGGTTGCAGCTAAAACAAATTTGACGAAAAAAGATGCTGCTGCTGCTGTAGATGCTGTTTTTGCCTCTATCACCGAGAGCTTGGCTCAGGGTGAGAAGGTGCAGATTATTGGCTTTGGTTCCTTTGAAGTTAGAGAGAGAGCCGAGCGAACTGGCCGCAATCCCCAGACTGGCGCCGAAATGACTATTCCAGCAAAGTCAGTTCCTGCTTTTAAAGCTGGTAAACAGCTGAAAGATGCTGTTGAAAATAGGAAATAACCCTTGCTTTTTTTTCGGAACTATGGTATCCTATTTTCTGTCAGTCGGGGCGTGGCGCAGCTTGGCTAGCGCGCTACCTTGGGGTGGTAGAGGTCGCAAGTTCAAATCTTGTCGCCCCGACCATTCAGCTTACAGAATCCTTCCAGATTTGGGAGGATTTTTTGTTTATGCAGGAAATGACCTCTAAACAGCAAATAATATTAACGTAAGACAAGCAGACACAAATTGAAGGAGGCTGCTTCTAATTGAGCATTAAACGGTGCGGCTTGCTCCTGGTCATTTTGTTAATCAGCTTTGCCGCGAATTCAGCGGCAGTTCAAGCTGAGTACTTATTGGCTGAACAGCCTTATTTGCACAATAGTATTATCACTGCAGCAGATGTCTTAGATACCGGAGCGGATCAGATCATTGCTGGTCTTGGCAGTGAGGTTAAGATTTATGATCAAGAACAGGTGCTTGAAACGATTTCCGGGTTTTCCGGTGTGGTTACTGCTGTCGCAGCTGGTGATTTGACAGGTGACTTTCGCCCTGAAATTTTAATAGGAACCGATAAAGGCAGCTATTATATCTACCAGAAAGTCCAAGGCAAGTGGCAGCAGGTTTTTGAGCAGCGGTACTTGTGGACTCCTGTTGTTTATCTTGAGGTGTGCGATATTACCGGTAACGGTTGGGGTGACGTAATAGTCCGTACAGCTCGCGGCGAGGCTTTTGTTTACTTATCTTGGGATGGTAAGTTGGAGCTTTTCTGGCGCTCTCAGCCAAACGCAGCTGTAAAGTATATCCAAGCAGCAGATTTGACTGGCTCTGGTCGCGACGATGTAGTTTTTACCCATAATTCTGGTTATGTTGGGGTCTTGAGCTGGCAGGAAGGTCAGTTTGAACTAGTTTGGCAGAACTTTCCTTGGGGAACCATCGACAGCTTAGTGGTAGCCGAACTGCAGAGCGGCCAGCTGCCCGAGATCATGGTAGTAACTGGACAAAATATTGTGTATACCTGGAGATGGAACGGAGAGACAATTGCAACCCAAAGGCATTTTCCCTATGAACTTGAAGGTAATGTGACCAAGATAGTGCCGGGTTTAGGCTTGGTCAATATCTCAACAGCTTCAGGTATTACCTCTTATAGCATAGGAGCCAGCAGCTTGAGCGTTCGCTCAGTATATCCCTTAAGCGGTGTGCGAGACATAGTTATGGTTAATGACACCATGCTTATTGAGGAAACCAGTGGCAGGTACTATACGCTTTACGATGTCGATCCTGAGCAGATTAGAATATTTGTGAATAATAAAGCTACTAATAAGCCAATTGGGCTTCAGGTCTATTCCGGAAAGATCTATCTCGATGTCGATGGATTGGCTTCAGCGTTAGGATTGATTCGTTTTGGAACAAAGCGCATATTCTTAATTAAAGGCCTAGATTATTTTGTTATTGATCCAGAAGAAGGCGCTGTGCTGTGGCGGAACACTCCGCTGCCGTTCGCTGATCAGATTTTGACTCAAGATGGAAAAACCTATATTCCGATATCTCTCATAAGCCTGATGGGTTATGATGTCGATTTTGACTACTCCACTAGTGAACTGCGGATTACCAAGAGCTGGGGTTGGTGGTAGACCCTATTCTTCCAGTTTTTTGGATTAATTTCACGGAGAGGAAGGAAGGTGCCCTCTTCTTGTGGAATACTACAGAGGAATGTAAACAATTAGTTAATAATGTTTCCTGTTAAAATAGAGGCAGTAGGACAAGAGGAGGAGATTTAGTGAAGAACTACAGTATTGACAAATTACGTAATGTAGCCCTGGTTTCCCACAGTGGTGCAGGCAAGACATCGCTGGCAGAAGCGATGTTATTTGTATCCAAGGGTATTAACAGGCTCGGCCGCGTCGATGACGGTACAAGTACCCTCGACTACGATCCCGAAGAGGTTAAACGGCAGATCAGTATTAATTTGTCCATGGCTCCGATTGAGTGGAAAGACCATAAGATTAATATCCTCGATACTCCGGGATATTTCGATTTTGTTGGTGACGTTACTGCTGCTCTTCGAGTTGCAGACACAGCGCTGATTGTGGTCTGCGCTTCTGCCGGAGTTGAGGTTGGAACCGAAAAAGCATGGGACATGACTGAGCAGAATAATATCCCGCGCATGATCTATATCAACAAGATAGAGCGGGAGAATGCAAACTTTGATCGCGTAGTTGAGCAGTTGAGATCAATGTTTGGTCAGAAGATTGTTCCGGTACAGATTCCAATCGGCACTGCTGATAGTTACCGCGGTCATATCGATCTGATTCAGCAGAAAGCTTATCTGTGGGATGGAAACAGTGTTACCGTTGGTGATATCCCTGCAGAAATGGCTGATGATGTGGAAATGGCAAGAGATGCTCTCATCGAAGCTGTTTCCGTAACCGATGATGAACTGATGATGAAGTACCTTGAAGGCGAGGCATTAACTGATCAAGAGGTTGAAGCCGCTCTGGCAGTTGGTACCAGAACCGGAGATGTTGTTCCAGTATTCTGCGGCTCCGCTTCGGCAAATGTGGGTGTTTCTGAACTCTTAGATTACTGCATCAAATGTGCACCGAGTCCAAAGGAAAGAATCGATGTTGGCATTGATACCAAGTCTGGAGATGAAGTAGAGATTTCACCTGAAGGCGACAAGCTGTGCGCATTAGTATTTAAAACCCTTGCAGACCCGTATGTCGGCAAACTAACATTATTTAAGGTTTTATCAGGAACTATGAAATCAGACAGCACTGTCCACAACCTCAGTGCTGGACGCGATGAGCGGGTCGGTCAACTGTTTGTTATTAAAGGTAAAGAGAATATTCCGGTTACTCAAATCTCCGCAGGAGATATCGGTGCTGTGGCCAAGCTGCAGGAAACCAACACCAATGATGTACTTACTGTTAAAGGTGCTACAGTAAAACCGAAGGGAATCGAATTCCCGCAGTCAGTTATGACAATGGCTGTGCAGCCTCTGGCAAAAGGCGATGAAGATAAAATCGGTAATGGCTTGGCGCGTCTTGCAGAAGAAGACCCAACCTTTAAGGTTGAGAAGAGTGCTGAAACCAGTGAAATTCTGATTTCCGGTTTAGGCGATCTGCATTTGGAAATCATGTGCAGCCGTCTCCACAGCAAGTTTGGTGCTGAAGTAGAGCTTTCAACTCCCTCCATTCCTTACCGTGAAACAATCCGCGGTTCAGTCAAAGTTGAAGGTAAGCACAAGAAACAATCTGGAGGTAGAGGTCAATACGGCCATGTATGGCTCGAAATCAGTCCGGGCAGCGGCGAAGGCGACGATGAGCTGGAGTTCGTTGACAATATTTTCGGTGGAGCTGTTCCCCGTCAGTATATCCCGGCGGTTGAAAAAGGTATTCGGGAAACAATGGAGGAAGGAATTATTGCCGGCTATCCGATTGTTAACCTGAAAGTATCGCTTTACGATGGTTCATACCACAGTGTAGACTCTTCGGAGATGGCGTTTAAGATTGCGGCGTCTATGGCCTTGAAGAAAGGATTTGCCGATGCCAATCCAGTGCTGCTGGAGCCAATTTTGAATGTCAAAATTGTAGTGCCTGAGAGTTTCATGGGCGATGTAATGGGAGATCTCAACAAGAAACGCGGTAAGATCTTAGGTATGGAGCCCCAGGGCGGAAATCAGGTAATCCGGGCTCAGGTGCCTATGAGTGAAATGTTTAAGTATGCGATTGACCTGCGTTCAATAACTCAAGGCAGAGGCTCATTTACAACAGAATTCAGCCACTATGAAGAGGTTCCGCAAAATATTGCTGAGGACATTATTGCGGCAAGACAAAAAGAAGCGTAAAGGTATAAGTGGATCTTACAATATGCAGTCCATTTCGGTGGACTGCATATTTTTTTTTCATGAAACATAGTGTTAAATGAGCGACCTGATTGAATGGGAGTGAATACCTGTGAAAAACACAAACAGTGCTGTTAATTTCGCTCAGCTCGGCAAGGGCATTTTATTGACTTTTTTTGCTCTTTTTGTGTTTGCTTTAGTAATAGCTGTGGCAGCCTATGTTTCCTCCTGGCAGTATACTGATGGAGTTATATCGGTAGGAGTGTATGTGAGTATTGCCTCTGGCGCGTTCTATATGGGGTCAAAGTTGAAGCATAAACTGTGGCTGCATGGGATTTTGGTTGGTGTTATCTTTCTGGTGGTTGTAACAGTATTGAGAGCGGATTTTAGCTTGTTTTTGCGCTGGACTTGGTTTAAACAGTTGTTGTTAGTCAGCCTCTGTGGGCTGCTGGGTAGTGTGATAGGAGGCATCTTTAACCAGTAGCATAACTATATACTGTCAGCTGCCGGGCGCAGCATAGGTGTTGGAACATAAAATGCAAAGTCTAGAATTGGCTTTCGATATAAAATGGCAGTAAGCTGATAATTTACCCAAAACTCCAAGACAATGGAAAAATAAAGATTTGCAGTTATATGCCCATGATGGCATAATTAGAGTATCAGGAAGCATAAGCTGGGGTTTTAGGAAAATATTAGCTGAGGGATATCAAAAAATGTGTACTTTTTTTCAAGATAGCATTTTCTGCGTAGCTAACAACTAATAAATGTGGTACCATTTAACCGAACTACACATATATTGATTGTTTGTCCGCTTTTATTAAGATATCTTTAACAAGCAAAAAATGAGAAGGTTGGGGTGTGCGCCTTGTTTACTAGGAACAAAAAATGGACTACTTTTTCGGTAACTTTATTGCTTTTATTAGCTGTGGTGAAGCTAGCATCAGCAGCTGCACCTTATGAGAGTTACCTTTTTAATTTCTGGGGCGAACGGGTGCCGGCACCACAAGCATATTTCCCTTCATTATTAGTAGACGGACAAGCCCTTGGTGTCGGTGCTTTAAGAAGGCCGCAGGATTTAGCAGTCGGTCCGGACCAGAAGGTCTTTATTGCTGACTCAGGAAACAACCGCATCATCCGCTTGTCTGCGGAGTTAGAGTTAGAGTTGGAGATTACAACCTTTATAAATAATGGCAGTGATGATACATTCCGCAATCCTTCCGGAATTGCAGTCAGCGATATTGGCGAAGTTTACATTGCCGATACTGACAATGCTCGAATCGTTGTTCTAGACGCGGATGGGAATTTGCTCCGCATAATCGGGCAACCGGAATCTTCTGACAGAGCGTTGATCAAAGATGATTACATTTATCGGCCTCTTAAAATCGAAGTTGACCCCTTAGGCAGAGTTTATGTTATCGCAGCTAATGTCTATGAGGGGATTTTTCAATTTGATAAAGAAGGTAAATTTCTCGGGTTTATTGGAGCTCCCCGGGTAACTCCTTCAGCCGTGGATGTGTTTTGGATGCGGCTGGCCAGTGATGAGCAGCGGGCTCAGCTGCAGCTGTTTCTGCCTATTGAGTATGCGAATTTTGGCATCAACGAGGACGGTATGCTGTATGCGGTTCTGCGCGACACTGCTGCTGATGGAAACGAAGAAATTGTCAAGCTTCTTAATCCGGCCGGAAAAGATATTATGCGCCGGGTCAGCCAGCTGCCGATTATCGGTGATGTTGAGATCACTGGAAGTTCATTTATTGCCCAATCCTCTTTTGTAGATGTTTTAGGCCGAAAAAATGGCGTTTTCAGTGTACTTGATGGAGCAAAAGGGCGAGTGTTCACCTATGATCGCAACGGTGACCTGCTCTATGTATTCGGTGGAATCGGCGACGTTCTTGGTCGCTTCCGCAATCCAGTAGCCTTGGCAGAGCTGGATGGCAACAGACTGGTTGTTTTGGATAACAGGGGTATAACTGTATTTGAACCCACTGCGTATACTCAGGCTATCCACCAGGCCATTGATTTTTACGACCGCGGTTATTATTTTGATGCTGCCGAAGTTTGGCAGGATGTTTTAAACCAGAACCCCGGTTTCGAGATTGCGTATAACTGGATTGCTACAACCGCGCTCTTGGAGCAGGACTATGATAAAGCAATGCGGTTTTATCAATTAGGTCAAAACCGCACTGGTTATTCAGACGCATTTTCTGCTCATCGCCAGAAATTTGTTGGCGATAATATTGCTTGGATTATGACCGGCGTTTTTGCTGTCTTTATTTTTTTGTTTATTGGACCAAAACTGAAGCTGGGTAAACGCTTCAGTAAGTTTATTGGCCTTGCTGATAATCCGAAAGCGCTCGCAGAATTAAGTGCACAGATGGAATCAATGCCGGAGAACAGCATTCCGCATGCGGTTAAGCGTGAATATTCGTTTAGGAAGCTTGTGGACAGCTTGCTGTATTCACTTCATGTTATTTTTCATCCGTTTGATGGATTTTGGGACCTTAAGCATGAGAAACGGGGTACTACTGCCGCAGCAAATACTTTATTAGTCATGACAGTTCTCGCTTATGTTTTCATGCGCCAGTACACAGCCTTTACATTTAATACGCTGGATGTAACTGAAGTGAATCTGTTTGTCGATGCAACCAGTATTCTAGTTCCGTTCTTACTGTGGGTGGGAGTAAACTGGGCGTTCACTACCCTGATGGAAGGCAAGGGTACCTTAAAAGAGATCTTTATCATGTCTGCCTATGCCTTAACACCGGTTATTATCTTGAATATACCTTCAACCGCCGTAAGCCACTTCCTAATTGAGGGAGAAGGCAGTTTATTGACCTTAGTTCGCGTTATTTCAGTCGCCTGGACCGTGATGCTGCTGCTTATTGGTACAATGACACTGCACGAATACACCATGGGCAAGACTATCATAACAGCGATTTTGATTATCTGCGGAATTGCAGCGGCGCTGTTTGTTGGACTGCTGTTTACGAGTGTAGTAGATCACGTCAGCCGGTTTATCATCACGATTTTAACCGAGATAAATTACCGGCTGTAAGGCGCTGGGAATAGGAGGTAATTAAGTGCAATTCAGATCGCGTTTTATCAGGCAGATAGTTTTATGCGCAGTAGTTGCTGCACTCAGCTTAATACCTGGGGCAGCTGCCGCAGCAGATGAATCTCTAGTTCCAGAGCTGCCCCGCGGCTATGAGTTAGCAGCTGAGAATGAATTTCTGCAGCTGTACCTCAACGAGCAAACTACTCAATTTGCAGTAGTTAATCGCACTAGCGGGCGGGTTTGGTACAGCAATCCCAATAACCAAAAAGCCCAGGAGCAGGTACTCATTGAATACTTTACTCCTAGTGATGATGCTCGCACTATGAACAATGCAGCAGATAGTGTTGCTTATGAGCAGTTTGAAATAACACCAATCGATGACGGCGTCAGGATCGACTATGTGTTCGGACAGGTGTGGAATCAGGAGGATTATGTCCCTGTGCTGATTAGTGAAGCACGCCTCAACGAAGTACTTGCAAGCATTGAAAACCAAAGGGATAGAGATTTTGTCCGCAAGAATTTTGTCCGCTTTACAATGGAAGAGATGCCG
Organism: Bacillota bacterium; assembly: GCA_012837335.1. Taxonomy (NCBI): domain Bacteria; kingdom Bacillati; phylum Bacillota; species Bacillota bacterium. Next base: position 19,800 of record DURM01000023.1, on the reverse strand, counting down.
GAAGATTACCAGCGGGTAAATATTACTAATCTCGATAAGAATGCTTTATTTGGTTCGTATACAATCATGCCGGAAACCAACTTAAGCGGACGGCAAAAAGGTGACTTTGTCAGACACATTTTGGAGCAGATCCGGAACAACCGTAATGATATTGGTTCGATTACTCAATTAAAACCTGAAGATATCGCCGCCTTTATTGATAATCCCACATTTGTGCGCAAGCAAAATATGTTTCCGTGGGATTTAGAAGATATGGCTGCGATTCTAAAGGAAGCAGGATACACTCCTTATGATAAACAGGACGACAATACTGCTTATGGTTTAGTTCCGCCAGAGCAGAAAGTTGAAAACTTTAAGATTCCTGTTGAGTATCGGTTAGACGGAGACAGTTTAGTGGTACGCGTTCCTATGGATGAAGTGGTTTATCCTAAGAATGCCTTCACCAGCGATATCTGGGGTATGCGTGGAGTTCACTGGACGGTAGTTACTGACGAGCGTTTAATGGAAGCATTTGGGGGTATTGGCGGTGGCGGAGAAGTAACTTTTCCGCTCCATGCTATCAATCTGCTGCCTTATTTCGGTGCTCCAGATGAAGCGGAATCAGGCTATATTCTCATTCCGGATGGTTCCGGATCGTTGATCTATCTTTCCGGCGATCGGGTTAGGGCGACTGACGATTTAACACTGCAGCACCGTCTCTATGGTGAAAACTTAGCTAACCTCGGCACAACCACTGATATTCAATCCGAACTTGAGCTGCGCCGCCATTTCCAACCGCAGCAGCTGCCAGTCTTTGGTATGAAGCGTGGTGACGCAGGGTTCTTCGCTATTATTGAAGAGGGCGATGCGGTTGCCAGCATTGTAGTAAAAACAGCCGGCAGAGTTAATCCTGTGGATACAGTTTATGCCCGCTTTAATGTAATGCCTGTTGGCAGCGTACAGTTAGCGGTAAGTTCCCGCGGAGGTGGCGGATCGTATATTAACACCTATCAACAGAGGCTGGTGGATTCAGATCTGCAGATTCGCTATCAGTTTCTTGAAGGCGAAGAGGCAAACTATGCCGGTATGGCTCGTTTATATCAAGAGTATTTAGTTGACAACTTTGGTTTAGCAAAAACTGAGTCTGATCAAGAAATACCATTTTACCTTGAGCTGGTTGGCGGCGTTCACCGCAAGCAGCCAATTCTCGGAATTCCGCGGGAAGTAATTGTACCGCTGACTACTTTCGAGCAGGCTGAGGCAATTGTTGATGAGCTGCTTGATGATGGTATTGACAATATTAAGCTGCGCTACACTGGATGGCTTGCCGGTGGTGTAGAGCACATCTATCCAAATAAAGTGGAAATCGAAAAGGCGCTGGGAGGGCAAACCGGCTTTACCGGTCTCGTAGAATCCCTGCGAGCTAAAGGGATAGCTATGTTCCCGGATGTAACGCAGACCATTGCTGCCAGAGATACCATCAATGACGGATTTAATTCGACAAATGATGCGGCATACTCCCTGAATAAGAATTATGTGCAGCGGGTACTTAATACTGGAACGAATGCCTGGGTGGTATCGCCGAGAAGCTTAAAAGCCCAAATAGAGGGCTTCCAGAGCGACTACAGCGCTTATGGTTTGAACGGGCTCTCGCTGAGAGATCTCGGTACCGCCTTAAACGCAGATTTCCGAGAAAATGATGAGCTGTTGGTAGACCGCCAGCAGGCAAAAAGGATCATCGGTGCAGAGATTGGCGAACTTGCTAAATCCTATTCGCTGATGATGAATGGCGCTAATGTTTACGGATTAGTCCACGCAGACCATATTCTCAATATGCCGGTAGACAGCAGTGGTTTTGTCATCAGTGACCAAGCTGTGCCATTTTATCAGATAGTTGCCAGAGGATATGTAAACTACGCCGGTGCCGCTCTTAACTATGCAGTTGATTTTGATGACGCTAAACTAAAATTGCTGGAAGTAGGAGCTAATCCATATTTTATTTGGAGCTACGAGGATTCATCGATTCTTAAGGATTCGCCATTCCAATACCTGCTGTCGATTAATTACCGGACTTGGAAAGAGCTTGCTGTCGAGATTTATAATGAAGTTAACCAGGTCTTGGCTCCACTGCAGGGTCAGACGATAATCAACCATCAGCAGCTGGATGAACAAGTTTTTGCAACCACCTATGAAGATGGTACCAAGATTATCGTCAACTACAACAGCGATCCTGTGGAAGTTGACGGTTTGCGGATCAACGCAAAAGGCTATCTGGTGATGGGGGGAGAGCAATGAAAAAGCGTAAAGTGAGAAGGAAGGGATTATCACTCAGGCAGCAAAACGTAGTAGCCGGATATTTGTTCTCGCTGCCGTTTATCCTGGGTTTCCTGTTCGTGTTTCTCTATCCATCAATTTTATCAGCTATCTTTAGTTTTCATGAACTGGTTATCACAAGATCTGGTTACGAGTTGAACTTTGTTGGATTAGAGAATTACCGCCATATCCTTAGGGTTCATCCCACTTTTGTGCGGGATCTAACTGAAACCATTATGGGTATGGTAAGCAATGTTTTCTGGGTTTTGATCTTCAGCTTCTTTGCAGCGATTGTCTTAAATCAGAAGTTTAGAGGACGTTTATTAGCGCGGACAATTTTGTTCCTGCCAATTGTCATGACTTCAGGTATTATTCTTAAGATCGAAACCGAGGACTATATGACCGGAATTTTAGAATATGGTATGGAGGCAGCCTCAACGTTTTTGGTTACACCATCTTTGAGTCTGTATTTGTCTAATTTTCAGCTGCCGCCCGCTTTGATCGAAAACATCTTACTGGCGATTGAATCGCTGCCAAACATTATCCGCAGTTCAGGAATCCAGATTCTCGTTCTCCTGGCAGGACTGCAGGCTATCCCGAGATCTTTGTATGAAGCATCAGAAGTAGAAGGTGCTACAGCCTGGGAAAACTTCTGGCTGATTACACTGCCGATGGTAAGTCCATTAATTTTAACTAATATTGTTTATACCGTTGTCGATTATTTTACATCGACATCGAATCAGATGGTAACTACCATTCGGTCAGCAGCCTTTGGTTCTTTGGGATATGGGATCGGCTCGGCTATGTCCTGGGTTTACTTCCTGATTATTGGTCTGTTTTTGGGAGTAACATTCCTGATCTTTTCCCGGCTTGTGTTCTATCATGAATAAGACATCGTATCAAAGGAGGGGTGGGGCATGGCTGTCACTAACCGAAGGAAAATAATAAGAAACAATTTCTTCAAGTATATTTGGGTATTTGCTCGCGCTGTGATTTTAATCGGGGTGTGTTACATTGTTATCTTCCCGATCCTAAGCAAGATTGCATCTTCGTTTATGTCGCGGAATGATTTGTGGGATACCACTGTAGCGTGGATTCCCCGCAATCCAACACTCCGTAACTATGAATTGGCGTGGAACTATATGAAGTACCCGCTGGCATTTTGGAATTCTATAAAATTAGCTTTTCTGGTCAGTGCCCTCCAGTTAGTATCCAGTACACTTGTGGCCTATGGGATTTCCCGCTTTAAATTCAAAGGGGCAAATGTCCTGTTTACTCTAGCGATTATTACACTGATTGTTCCACCCGAGCTGTTTATAATTCCTTTATATCTAAACTTCCGTTATTTCGATTTATTGGGTGCACTGCCAACCAGCATCAACCTGATCAACTCGCTGTGGCCGCTAGTGATCATGGCAGCTACTGCTACTGGCCCGCGGAATGGTTTGTTCATTTATATTATGCGGCAGTCGTTTAAGGGAATGCCCCGTGATTTAGAAGAAGCAGCCTATGTGGATGGAGCAAGCACTTTCCGCACTTTCATACAGATTATGCTGCCAGCAGCTGTGCCGTCGATGGTAATCGTCTTCTTATTCGCGTTTGTCTGGCAGTGGAATGACTATTACATGACCCAGATGTTCTTGGGCAATGCAGTTACTCTGCCAATGATGCTGGATAAGCTTCCATTCAGTGTGCTGGGGGATCGTTGGGGATCTTCTATGCCTGAGACTTCATTATTAAACAACACTGGTAGTCTGCTTGTGATTGCTCCAGTTGTTATCCTGTATATCTGTCTGCAGCGGTTCTTCGTTGAAAGTATCCAGCGCACAGGTATAACAGGACAATAGAATTCCCAATTATCATTAAGGGGGTGGTAAGGCCAAAAAAGTTGTTTGCAGTATTTGGATAAAATTCTAGACTTTAAAAGGAGGCTAATCATGAAGAGAATCCTAACTGTCAGTCTATTAGTGCTGACCCTCATTATGTCCGCTGCGGCTGTCTCTGCTCAGGATTATGTTCCTAGCCCGGGAGTATTAAGCCCTGATCAAGTTGACTTTGGCGGCGCAGTTATTACCATTATTGGAACAGTTGATGAAGATACCTTTGCTGAAGGAACAATCAGAGAAGGCCGCTTAGAAGAAGCTATGGAGCTGTTCAACATCGGTGGCATCGAGTTTATGTTCAGACCAAGCTCTGAAGTTGTCATGACCAGAATCGTTACTGGCGAAGCCACTCACGACATTATTCACAGAGACTGGCGCAACGAGTACTACAACATGGCTGGTCACGGTATGCTTCTGCCATTAAATGATCTTCTAGGTGATGACTACTACGATTACCTGTACCCAACAGACAGCATTATTCACCAAGATATTCTCAGCGTAGGCAGTAATGTTTATTCTTTTGGTCATCTTTATGGCAGCAACTGGAGACCGACTGCTCTGGTTTACAACAGAAGCCTACTGGAGCGCGAAGGCCAGCCTGATATCTATGATCTGTGGACTTCCGGCAACTGGACTTGGGAAGAAGCAGAAAAGATTATCCAAAATGTTACTAGAGACACTGACGGTGATGGCGAAATTGATCAATGGGGTATCGCATGGCGCCGGATCGACTACGCTATTTATATGAACAATGCTCAGTTTGTTAAGAAAGATGCAGATGGCAAATATCGCTACGGCTGGGCTGATGACGATGCAATCTGGGTGTTTGACAAGATTGCTGAGTGGTACCGTGAAGGTTACATCGTACCCAAAGAGCTTGACGGCTCTAACCGCATTAAGAATGGTACCGTTGCAATGCAGTTTGGTTCCGACCATGCAGAGGGCGGACAAGCTAACAATGGAGATACTTTGATTTATGCTCCGATTCCAATGGGACCTCACGCAGATCGCCACATCTATCCGGAATGGGCAGTAAAATTTGCATCTATCCCGGTAACTGCTGAAAATCCGGAAGGTTTGATTGCTCTGCATGACTTCTTATTTAGAAAAGAAGACTTTGATTTCGACAGCTGGTTCGCAACTGAAGTAAATGAACGCATGTTTAACCGCGAGTCTGCTGAACACCTGCTGTATGCTCTGGAAAACTGGCAGGGTGATGTAGAGTGGGTTAACGGTTTAGACAGCCCGGACGTCAATATTAGATTCAGTGATGATATGGATCCGCTGTTCAGAGGTATTGAACCGGTTCGTTCGTATCTCGAAGCTAAAGGACCAACAGCTCAAGCTCAGATTGACGCTCTGTTCGGTCAATAAAACACTCCCCCAATAAGATTCAAAGTCGGATAATAAATAGCCATGGTTTCACCCCCGGTTTCGACCGGAGGGTGAAACCATGCTTGCATAGCAAGCACTAGAAGGGATCAGGATCAATGCGTGTCAATGACAGAATTCCCAGGATTAAGCTTACAGTTACTAATGACAGCTCGATTACCCGGAACAAGGAACTAATATCCAACGGGCTGCCGCTTCCCCAGCATCTGCGGGTGCGAGATACCGCTAAGTTAGCTCTTTTTAGCGAATCAGGTGCATATGTACCGGCTCAATTTCAAGCTCTTTCGTGGTGGCCGGACGGTAGTTTGAAGTGGGTATTAATCAGTTTTGTCGCAGATGTTAGTGCTGATGAAACCAGGATTTTCTGGCTCGATCTGAATTCATCTGGATCTACTACCGACCAGTTTATTGCCAGTGTTGCAAAATCCGGAGATATATGCGTTGATACAGGAAAGTTGGGTTTTTCTGTTTCCCGGAGCTGCCGGTCACTATTTGATGATCTGAAACTTAAAACTGAAGCAGGATGGATTAGACTCGACACTTATAACGGTTTTATTGGTTCGAAAGTAACAGTCGATTCTCAACAGCTTGATATCGGATCAGCTAAAGAGATAATGATTGATGATAATGGTTCAGAAAGAGCCGTTATTTGTTTTACCGGTTACTATGAAAGTTCCAGCGGACAGGCATCTAATTTGATGTATATTATCAGAATTACCGTCCATCGCGATAGTTCTGCTGTACGCGTTTTACATACAATCCGCAATTTAGGATCTGCGATCGAACTTAAGGGATTAGAGTTTTTAATTCCTCTCCAAGCGAATCATATAAAGGTATATCATGATAATCATTTAATTGAGAAGTATTGTGCAGCCAGTAATGAAGGCTCTTTTGGCGTTCTTCACGATAGTCCCGATGAGTATTACCACGGGAACCTTGCCAAACAAGATGCAAAGACTTCTGGACAGTTTGCTGGGTGGGCAACGGTGGAAACAGAATCTGGCTGGGCTCTTTCCGCAGCAGTTCGCCATTTCTGGGAGAAGTATCCCAAGAGCTTAGAGCTGGGGCAGACCGGCTTCAGTCTGGGGCTGCTGCCGACTTCATCCCGCACTTTTGATTCGTTTTTACCGGGAAATCAAGTCAAGCACAGCTATGCATTGAGGCAGGGTGAATCCCGGACCCATGAGTTTATGCTGTATTTTCATACGCCTAATCCTGATGGCGGTCAACTTCCGTCTGTAATGAACCAATGCCATGCGCCGCTGCTAGCGCTGGCGCCTTGGGATTGGTATGCGGAAAGTGGTGCGCTGGGTGATCTTTCCTGTCAAAACTTTAAGCGCTACCCTGAATATGAGCATGCCATCGAATTAGATTTTCAAGCTCTGATGAAGAAGCGAGCTGAACATAGACTTTATGGAGATCGCAATTTTGGGGATGATTCATACCGCAGGCTTGGGTCTTGGAACAACTGCGAATACGACTATCCCCATGTGGGGATGCTGATGTTTTTGCGTGGGGGTGGACGCAAGTGGTATGATCTGTTTGCTCTGCCAGCAGCCAGACATATGATTGATATCGACTTTATCACAGCGGGATCTGAGCAGGGAATGGTTTATCAGCACGACAATGACTTTGATCCCGATGTTCTCGGACACAGTTCTGCGGGCTCCGGCAAACTCGGCTCCCACGCGTGGGTGCAGGGACTTTTTGAATACTACGCTTTTTCTGGCGATTATACAGCCCGCGACGCGGCTTTAATAGTGGCGGATCGGTGGGCAGAATTGACTTGGGAGCAGTATCAAAAGGTTGCCTTAGGACAAGTTCCAGCGGCTCGTATGTACAGCACCGAACGGCAGTGGGGCTGGACAAATCTTGCTTTAATGGGAGCTTATCATGTTATTCCTAAAGAGGAATATCTTAAAAGTGCTGCCGCGTTAGTTGATATAGCGCTGGAACTGCAGAACCAAGATGGACTCTTTACAGGCTTTTTTGAGCGTAATGGCTTTGCTGGAATGCTGATGGGAAGTCCTATAATTGATTCGCTGGTACTGTACTATCAAGCCACCGGTGATGAGCGGGTAAGAGAAATGATTGTTAGAGCGGGACGAGCATTTTCAGAATACGGATGGATCGATCCTCCGGGCGCTTGGGCGTATCATGCCGCTCATCGAGATTACAAAGCCAGCTCCGATCGCAATTTAGCTCCTGCAGTTGCCTATGCGTACTATTATTCCGATACAAAGGAGCAGGACAAGGTTTTATGGGAGCGGGCGGTTAAAGGATTTACTAGAAGCTGGCATGAAACTTCTTCCGCAGGGAAGGGTTTGACTCAAGGCCACCGATTTGCAGTTAGAATGCTGGCCTTGATGGATAAAATTGAACGTCAGGATTAACACACCATTCTTAAGGAGGATAAATGTGGTTAATATCTTAGATTTTGGAGCAGTAAGAGATGGCAGCCAAGTATGCACCCAAGCATTTAAAGCAGCAATTGACGCTGCGTTTACGCAGGGGGGAGGCACAGTGCTCGTTCCGGCCGGCACCTACCTTACCGGACCAATTGAATTAAAAAGCAATATCACTCTGCATCTGGAAGCAGGGGCCGTTATTAAGTTCAGCAGTGATTTAAACGACTATCCGGTAATTGTCACCCGCTGGGAAGGAGCAGATGTTTCCGCTTATATGCCTTTGATTTATGGCAAAGGTCTTGAGAACGTTGCGGTTATAGGCCGCGGCACTCTTGATGGACAGGGTTCTTTTTGGTGGCACAAAAAATGGGAGCACGCCCGTCCGCGCATGATCAGCTTTGTGGAAAGCCGCGATATTCTGATTGAAGGCGTAAAGCTGATCAACTCGCCGGCTTGGACAGTAAATCCCATCGAATGTGAGAATGTAGTAGTGGATAAGCTGACTATTGTTAACCCAGCAGATTCGCCCAACACTGATGGGATTAACCCTGATTCATGCAAAAATGTTAGGATCAGCAACTGTCATATTGATGTAGGCGATGACTGTATCGCTATTAAATCAGGAACTGAGAAAAATCCGAAGCGGATTCCCTGCGAAAATATTACAATCACTAACTGCACAATGGTTCACGGCCACGGCGGGGTGGTAATCGGCAGTGAAATGAGCGGCGATGTCCGCAATGTAACTATTTCAAACTGCATTTTTGAAGGTACCGATCGGGGTATCCGCCTGAAAACCCGTCGGGGCAGAGGCGGCGTGGTTGAAGATATTAGGGTCAACAATATCATTATGAGAGGCGGATTCTGTCCGATCGTTCTTAATCTCTTTTACCGCTGTGGTGCAGATGGAGATCCGGTCGTAGAGGACCGCAATGCCCGTCCCGTCGATGAAGGAACTCCAAGCTTTAGAAGAATTCGCTTCAGCAATATTACGGCCCGTGAAATTCAGGCTGCTGCAGCTTACCTCCAGGGCTTGCCGGAAATGAAGCTGCAGGACATTACTTTTGACAATATCTCAATTCACATGGCAGATGATGCTGAACCAAGAACACCAGCTATGGTCCGCAATCTCAAGCCGATGGCACAAATGGGTATTATTGCTGATCAAGTTGCCAATCTCAGGTTTACTAATGTGGATGTAATCAATCAAGTTGGTGATGAAATTACCGTCACTAACGGTGAGAATATTGTAATCGAATAATAAAAACGTAAAGGAGGATACCATGTCTAAAAACAGTGTATGGGTATCAGATCAAGGAGATGGAACCTATATCAACCCCATTTTGCATCTTGACTATTCTGATCCGGACGTGATCCGCGTTGGAGATGATTACTTTATGACTGCTTCCAGTTTTCAGTGCACTCCGGGTCTGCCAATTCTTCATTCTAAAGACCTGGTCAACTGGCAGCTGGTAAATTACGCCATTAAAAATGTTGACCTTCCCGGATATGATAAACCGCTTCACGGCTGCGGAATCTGGGCACCATCTATCCGCTACCATGCTGGCAAGTTTTGGATCTGCGTGGGTCTGCCTGATGAGGGAATCTACATGACTACCACCGAAGATCCTTTCGGCGAGTGGTCACCCCTGTTCTGCGTTAAACCGGGGAAAGGCTGGATTGATCCCTGCCCCTTCTGGGATGATGATGGTCAGGCTTATTTGGTCCATGCCTTTGCTGCCAGCCGCTGCGGTATTAAAAGCAAGCTGATTTTACACAAGATGGCTCCCGACGGCAGCCGCGTTTTAGATGAAGGCAAGATTATCTTCGATGGGACTGTAGATCATCCGACCCTCGAAGGTCCGAAAATGTACAAGCGCAATGGCTACTATTACATTATGGCTCCCGGTGGCGGAGTAACCAATGGCTGGCAGACTGTGCTCCGCTCGAAAAATGTTTGGGGACCATACGAAGACCGGATCGTTCTGCGGCAGGGCAGCACTCCTATCAACGGACCGCACCAAGGCGGCTGGGTAGAGACCCAAACTGGAGAATCCTGGTTCATCCACTTTCAGGACCGGAACGCCTATGGACGGATTGTTCACCTGCAGCCGGTTGCATGGATCGACGACTGGCCGATCATGGGGGATAACGAAGAACCGGTACTACGCTATAAAAAGCCGAATGTGGGCAGGGAGTATCCAATTGCAGCTATTCCCACATCGGACCAGTTTGATCAGGACAAGCTGGGTCTCCAGTGGCAGTGGTTTGCCAACCATAAAGACAGCTGGTACAGTTTGGGCAAACATGGCCTGCGTCTGTTTCCCCAGAACATTCCCGGTGAGCGGAAGACTCTGTGGGAAGTACCGAATATTGTCGCACAAAAATTCCCAGCGCCCGAGTTTGCGGCCACCACCAAGCTAACATTTCAGCCGCAGCTTGAGAGTGAGCAGGCAGGACTGATCGTGACCGGGGATAAATATTCCTATCTATCGCTCCGCAAATCCGGTTCTGGTTGGACGCTTGAGCGCTGGGTAGGCCATAAGGATCAAGATGAAGATCAGCTGACTGCATCAGTTGATTTAGACACCAATACTGTTTATTTAAGGGTAGAAGTAAAAGAGCCTGCAGTATGCACTTTCACATACAGCCTTGATGGTCGAGAGTACGTTAAGCTGGGGGATGAACTCCACGCCGTTAAAGGACGCTGGATTGGCTCAAAGGTCGGTCTGTTCAGCACTAATACGACTGGTGAAGGATCTCTTGGGTACGCTGATTTTGCCTGGTTTGATGTAAGTAAGTGCTGAGAACAGGTTAATGAAGCAGCCGGCAGATTGCTCTGCCGGCCTATTTTCCAGACTCTAAGGAGGGCACTTATGCGGAAACTGGTAATTTTAACTCTAATAATCTGCTTGGCTCTTGGCCTCACAGCTTGTGCGGCTGGTTTGAATTCAGAGGATGAAAGCATTATTCTAGAGGCTGTGTCTGACTTGGCCAGCGGCGATCTCAATGTTAAACGTGAAGCACTGGCAGTGCTGAACAGTTATGGTGAAGCTGCTGTTCCTCTCTTGGTTAAACAGATGCAGCGCAATCAGAGTGAATCATCTTTTATCGGCTATGATTTAGTAGTCTTCGCTGAGCAGCTTGGCGAAGGTGGTTTGCCCATCATTGTTCAAGGTCTGCGTGATGTGAATTTAACCACAAGGACGAGAGCTGCCAAAGCTGCGTATACCTTAGGGCCACAAGCAGAGGAAATTGTTAATGAGATAGCAAAGGTAGTTTTGGACCGCAGGGAAGATGCGGGCGTGCGTTCTCAGGCGGTGGATGCGCTGCGGGCAATTAAAGCAGTCAATCCTGAAGTTATTAGGGCATTAGCAGTTTCGATGGCTGCTGAGCCAATGGTGGCGTGGAAAGCAAATCAGGCGATTACAGCTCTCAAGGTCAGCTTCGATGAAATCATTCCAGTGCTTTTCGATGAGTTAGCCAATAAGCGCAATATCTATGGTGTTGTTTCCGGTATCTCCGCAAATCTTTACAAAGCATCTGATCCGGTTGGACTGCTTCGCGAAGCATTTGCCAGTCCGAGTGAAGCGCTGCAGAATAATCTCTGGACCATAATTGACGGTTTGTATCCCCGCATGGCATCTTATACTCCGGAGATTTCCGGGCTGCTGAAGGAGCTTGCTGCAAACCACACGGGTACTCTCAAGGAGCAGGCGATATATGCGCTGGGTGAACTCACCAATTATGACGAAACACTAGTTAGCGATATCTTAGCTATGATTAATAATCCTCGGGCAGCTGCAGAAGACGTGGTACTCCTTGCGTTAGCTTTAGAAAAGACTAAGCCCGATCAATCAGAAGTGATCGAATTCTTCATTAATGCGCTGTTAGATGAAGAAACAGATAGTCAAGTAAAACTGGCAGCTGCACGCTATTTAGAACACTGCGAGGCGGTACTTGAAGAAGATGCGCTGTATCTCCTAAGTGCTGTTGAGTCATTTGAAGAGGATGTTCTATGGAGACTAAGCCCAATCGTTTACCAGGCAGCTGAGCAGTCCGAAGCAGCAGTTGACACTCTGTATCAAATTACAGATCATGAATCGCAGCTGCTTCAGGACTTTGCCGTTAGTGTGCTCAGCGCTCTCGGGAAAGAAGTAAAAGCAGAACGTGGATTGGTGATGGCAGATGATAACGCCGAACAAACCCCTGCTTTTCCCACTGCCGAAGGATATGGCAGATATACTGTAGGAGGCAGAGGCGGAGATGTGTACATTGTTACTAATCTCAAAGACAGCGGTCCCGGCAGCTTAAGGGAAGCTGTCAATGCTTCCGGACCGAGAACCGTAGTCTTTGCCGTATCCGGAAACATTATGCTTACAAGTTCTCTTGATATTATTAACCCATACATTACCATTGCCGGCCAAACAGCTCCCGGAGATGGAATCACAGTAGCCGGTGCCCCGGTTAACATCAATACTAATCAGGTTATTATCAGGTACTTGCGGTTCCGCATGGGCGATTACAACCGATATGAGGCTGATGCCATCGGCGGCAGAGGTGTTTCTAATGTGATCCTGGACCATATTTCCGCAAGCTGGTCTACGGACGAATGCGTTAGTTTTTACCTGACCAACAATCTGACAGTCCAGTGGTCAATTATCTCAGAAAGTCTGCGGGGATCAGTGCATGTTAAGGGCAATCATGGCTATGGAGGAATCTGGGGAGGTTTTTCTTCCTTCCACCACAACTTGATGGCTCACCATTCCAGCCGCACTCCTCGGTTTGACGGAGAAAGAAATACCAATCAGCCTGCTACCGATATGCGCAACAATGTAATCTACAACTGGGGCTTCAACAGCACGTATGGCGGCGAGGGCGGCAACCACAATATGATTGCCAACTATTATAAACCCGGACCCGGGACCAATAGAGGCAGTGTAAATCATCGTATAGTTGAGATCTCCAATGGCGGCAAATGGTACATTGCGGATAACTATGTGGATGGCTATCCCGCTATTACAGCTGATAACTGGGCTGGTGGAGTACAGCCGAGAGTAAACCGAGCCGAAGACGTAAAGCATGATGAAGAATTTCCGGTTCCGCATGTGACAACTCACAGTGCTGAGGAAGCATTTGAGCTGGTCTTAAAACACGCCGGTGCTTCACTGCCGGGCCGCGATGCAATTGACAAGCGGATTATCGAAGAAGTTAGAACCGGAACCGCGGCTTATGGAGGACAGACTACCGGTTTAGGAACAGGCATTATTGATTCTCAGGACGATGTCGGCGGTTTGGTATTTTTAAGAAGCTTCAGGATGCCTCTGGACAGCGATATGGATGGAATTCCCAACTGGTGGGCTATCAAGTATGGCTTTGATCCCAATGGTGGAATAGATCAGGCTGCCGATCTTGATGGCGATGGTTACACTAATATAGAAGAGTATTTAAATGGAACTAACCCGCTAATCAGTGATCTCTAAGAGATCCGCTGTATAGAAAAATAAGTCCCTCATTTGGGGCTTATTTTCATTCGACCACATTTTGATAGCATTTTTAATAAACCTTTGTGTGCAAAAATATGTGGAATTTCTCTAAACATGCAAGAATATGCGTAGCAATCGTTAATGGGTAGGGTGTATAATTAACCTGGGTTTATTATAATTTAACCATCTTTACAGCTATGTGCCTTTTTGGCATGAGGAGGACGATTATGGGTAAACAAAGTCAGATTGCGAGATCTTTGCTGGTGTTTTTTACTGTTATCATGTCTCTGGTGTCTGCAGGTTTTACCGTTTTGGGAGCCGGTTTCAACCCCGAAAGCGGATTAGATGGAAGCAACCCGGGGATTATTGATAATGAGGAAATCATAGAGTATGTCAAACTGCTGATTTCACCGGATAATACGATCCGAGCAAATGCCGAGCAGAAATTGGAAGATTTAGGTGATGCGTCAATAACCGCCATCGAGAAGGTGCTGCGGGATTTGGATCCTGAAACCAAGGTGTTAAGAGGTGTAGCTGCCAAGTTCTTGGCTAGAATAAAGAGCCCGAGAGCATTACCCGCGCTGCTGTTTTCCGTGAATAATGATGAAGATACATTTACCCGGGTAAACGCTATTCACAGCTTAGCCAAAATCGGCATAGCAAATTCAGAGGTTTTAAGTACGCTTGGCGAAGCACTATTTGATTTGGATGAAGATGTGAGAACAGCTGCTGCTGAGGCATTAGGAGCCTTTGGGGAACCGGCAGGAGAGTATGGAATCGATCTGCTGCTGCTCTCCCATTCAAGCAGTGCTCGGTTTGCCTGGGCCTGTCGGGTGGCAGCAGGAAAAGCTGCACCGGGAATTATGTCGTTTACCGACGATACAATCGAAGAAATCATTTCCCGCCTTCCTACTTTGGAGTGGCAGGATTTGGCGGCCACCGCTCTTGGCAGAAATGCGAATAAAACTCTGCCGCGGGTAGCTGAGATTGCTTTTGACCAGAACCAGCTTTTAGGAATGCGGATACCGGCTTTAAAAGCGATCGAACGCTCTGGAGTGCTTGACCAGGTGATAGTTGCAAGACTGCTGGATTTGATTGCTTGCGAGAACGAATCACCGTTAATCAAGATGGCAGCCAGAGACGTGCTGGTTAAAAGAGACCCAACGCGGTACCCGGAATTGGCTGATCAAATTGCCGCAGTAATCGCGGATAACCCTCTCAGCCAGTATGTTTCCGATAATCGGATTCCAATTCAGGTAGAAAACTTCGCTGTAACCGATCGGGAAAATGTGCTGATTCGCGCAGTTATCGGTTTTCCTGCGGAGTATAAAATCGAAAGCGAAGCAGATTATGCGGTAAGAGATGAGGACAGTAGGGCTCTTTACTTTAGAATGAAGCCTCTCAGTTATTGGGAAGATAACCTTTCGGCAGTGCGTGCTGCCGAGATTGAGTTTTATGCAGACTTAAAGGCGCAGGATCGGGGGATATACTATGTTGATTTCAATCAGCACGAAAGACCCGCTGCACCTGCGGTCATTGATGCTTCCGGGCAGGTAAGGGTCAGTATTCCGGAGCAGGGAATGGATGTTATTTCGACGCCAAATCTGGACCTAGGAGAGCGGTGGCTGATGCAGTTAGTCGTTGCGCAGGATGGCTCAGGTAATTTTCCTACTGTCCAGGCAGCGGTTGATGCGATACCCGGCTTTAATGATCAGCGGGTAATTGTTTATATTAAAGAAGGGTTTTACCACGAAAAGCTGATTATCCCCGCTGACAAGGATATGATCACTTTTATCGGGGAAAACCGTGATACGACCATCCTAAATTTCAATGAAACACCATATGTCCAATATTCCACCGATGCTCAGTACCGCATTGCCAATGCAAGCACAGCGATCCTCAGCGATGACTTTACAGCCGAGAACATTACTTTTAGCAACTTGGCTCCTGTTGGAACAGGTCAGGCTCTTGCTGTGGATCTCAGGGGAGATCGGATGGTATTTACGAACTGCAAGTTTGTTTCCCACCAGGACACAGTGTTTGCGAACACCCAAGGAAGATTATACTTTTACCGGTGCCATATTGAAGGAGATGTGGATTTTATTTATGGTCCGGCAACAGCGGTGTTTGAGGAGTGCGACATTGTTAATGTCAGAAAGACCGGCGGATACGTTACCGCAGCATCTACTCCTCCTGAAAAAGAGTTCGGGCTAGTTTTCATTAACTCGCGCATTATCGGAGATGTCAATCCGGGCAGTGTGTGGTTGGGCAGACCATGGCGTCCTTATGGCCACACTGCGTACATCAACTGTTATATGTCAGAGGTAGTACAGCCGACCGGATGGCATAATTGGGGCAAACCCAGCAACGAAGAGACAGCCCGCTATGAGGAATACAACAGCTATGGACCGGGAGCTAATCCAGACAGTCGGGTAAAATGGAGCAGACAGCTGACTGATGCCGAAGCGAGCCACTATACAGTAGAAAATATCCTTAAAGGCGATGATGGCTGGAATCCTAAGCGGTAAATAGAAATAAAGAACGATATTAGAAAAGCAGGGATCAGTGTTCGTACTTTGTCCCTGCTTAATTATTGGGTTCCTATACACTTGCTTTGAGGGGGAATTTGCTCTGCTGCACTTTGCGAAATTCGGTTGGACTGTACCCAGTAACTTTTTTAAATGTCCTGTTAAAGTGAGAGATATTGTTAAATCCGGTATCAAAGCAGATCTTGGAAATAGAAATACTGGTGTTTCTTAACAGCTTCTGGGCATGACCGATCCGCACAGCATTGAGATATTCAACGATAGTTAATCCGGTCACTTTTTTAAAGGTGCGGGATAAATGGGATTTGCTGACATGGAACTGGTCTGAGAGCAGCGGAAGAGTAATATCATGCATGTAGTTATTTCCGATATAGGATACAACATCATAGATTTTTTTGTCCACGCTTGTTTTCTGCACCAGCTTGTGGTTAGCGGATAGGGCATGACGGTGAATATGGATTAAAGCTTGCGTTATGTATGTCTGGATAGCCGACCGATAGCCCATTGGCCTGGTTTTCAATTCGACTAAGATGTTGAAGAGGATTGATTCGATTATCGATTGATTCTTTTTGTCAAGAGATACTACTGGGGTGGTGTAGTTGAAGCACTCTGTCAGATCGATATCGTTAAGTTCATTGGCGGTTAGGAATTCTTCCGGGATTTGCAGTACAATACGCTCATAATCCGGTACATTTGTTGTGGAGGTTTTATGAATGATATTGCGGTTAATTAGAACGATTTCTCCCCGCTTGACATAGTATCTTTGTCCGTTAACATAGTAGGAACGTTCGCCATTGCAGAGATAGTAGAGTTCATATGTATCGTGAGCATGATAATTGCTCATATTTGCACTGGAATATCCGGGATTATTGACATAATTAACCCGAAAATTATCACAATGGAATTCTAATTTTTTACTCATGGCATCAGAATCCTCCATTAATATAATCCAGCTGCTGGCACTATTATATCATAGATCGGGAGCAGAAAATGCAAACTTCATCGAACAGGAATAAAATGACTATAGATAGAAATTATGGTGCATAATATCGATTGGTAAAGAAACTGAGAATTAAATTGAGCTTTAAGGCATTCAACTCCTAGGAATAGAAGAGGATCGTTTGGTGTACGGGCTGATTAGATCCTATACCCAAAGAGGAGCTCCAATGCTGACAATCTAAATGCTCATATAAACAAAAAAGTCCGGTTTTTATCCGGACTTTCCGATTATGTTTATAATTGTTTTGCCCACTTTTGCCCAATGGAGCACAGGTGTCAGCGATGGGCTTCATCAAAATGTCTGATAGAAGTGGCAGGGGAGACAGGACTCGAACCCGCAACACCCGGTTTTGGAGACCGGTGCTCTACCAATTGAGCTACTCCCCTAACACAATTTATAATATACCACAGGAATTCGCTCAGGTCAAGCCCTTTTTGGTAAATAAATTCAAGATTCTTCCAGCGTGCACCACTTATGTCCTGCTCCATAGTATATGGAGAGGAGAGAAAGGATGGTGCAGTTTGGAGTTGCTCACAATTTTACTTTTAGCAGCAGCCGTTAGCTTCGATTCTCTGGCTATTGGAATGACGTATGGGATGGCGAAAATTGTAATACCTATTTTGCCCCGGATTATGCTGAGTGCAATCTCGTTTGTGACAATACTCTCAGCCATGTTCATTGGAGACTTATTGATCATAAACATGACGCCAAAGGGGGCTGAATTATTTGGGGGAGGAATATTGGTGCTGCTTGGATTATACAGTCTCTGGCGGACTTATCAGCAGTCAGACCAACCAGTAGAACTCCCACAGGAGCCTGTGCAAGAAGTATCCGTGATAACAGTCATGCGTGTTTTCAAAGACCCGTTAGAAGCGGACTATGACCGCTCTATGACCATTTCACTTTTTGAATCGGTTTTCCTAGGTCTAGCATTAGCGTTCGATTCGTTTGCTGCTGGAATAGGCGCTTCCGTTCTTAATTTTCCCCGATTGTTTACATCTGGCGCTGTAATGGCTTTTAGTTTGGTTTTTCTCTCACTTGGGTTACTGTTGGGAGCAAAAATTGATGCAGCAGTAAAGGGAGCCTTTTTGAAATGGATACCTGGTGCCATTATTGTCTTAATCGGGTTGATCAAAATATCAGTTTGATTATATAAAAAGAAGAGGAGCTCAGCGGCTCCTCTTGATTGTTAGTTTCTTGCTCTTTGTTCCTGGTTTTCAATACTTCTAGGGAGAAGCAGATTCATAAGAATACCTACTACAGCTGATAAGGCCATTCCCTGAATCTTAAATGCACCAGCTGAGATTCCGGCTCCGCCAATTCCCAGTGTTAAGATTACTGATGAGATAATGAGATTGCGTTTATTCGAATAATCGATTCCGCTTTCAACTAACGTTCTCAATCCGGACGAGGCAATTACACCGAATAACACCATGGATACTCCACCCATAACCGGTTCCGGAATAGTAGAAATCAAGGCTTCGGCTTTAGGTATGAATGAAAGCAGAACAGCAAAGATTCCGGCTAAACCGATTACCCAGACACTGTATACCTTGGTAATTGCCATAACACCAACGTTCTCGCCATAGGTTGTGTTAGGAGGACCTCCCCACAGAGCAGCCCAGGAGGATGCTATGCCGTCTCCAAGCAGTGTGCGGGCTAATCCTGGGTTTTTATAAAAATCACGTCCTGTGATTTTGCTCAAGACCAAAACATCACCCAGATGTTCTGCGATGGTTACTAAGGCGACCGGAGCAATCATAGTAATTGCCGCCCAACTGAATTTGGGAAGCATAAAGTTTGGCAGTCCAAACCAGGCTGCCTCACTCACAACAGTAAAGTCAACTGCCCCTCTTAATACGGCAAAAATATATCCTGCTACAATCCCGATCAGAATTGGAATCACAGCGAGGAAACCTTTAAAAACAACCGAACCAATTACTGTAACCAGAAGTGTAAACAGGGCAATTTGAACGTTAACATTGGCTATGCTGACGTTATCTCCCGCTAATCCAGCCATACTTACGGCAGTAGGAGCCAAGCCAAGACCAATTACGATGATAATTGAACCGATTACAACTGGTGGCAGCATTCGATCGAGCCAGCCTGTTCCCGCGCGGGAGATGAAAAAAGCAACTATGCCGTAGATTATACCGACAATCAAACCACCACCCAGTGCGTAGGGTAGGCCATGAGCAGCGGCAACTGCTGTAATTGGGGCGATAAATGCAAATGATGAACCTAGATACGCGGGAACTTTTCCTTGCGTAATAAAAATAAATATAAGTGTACCGGTACCAGAAGTAAACAGAGCCACGGCCGGTGATAATCCCGTTAATATAGGTACCAAGACTGTCGCGCCAAACATCGCGAAAAGATGCTGCAATCCTAATGGAACCATCTGAAAAAATGGTAAGCGTTCGTGAACGTCAATCGATTTTCTCATAAGTTATCCTCCTAACCATTAGTCAGTTCTGATTGCAGCTGCCCTTTGGAAAATTACTGAATGCTGCTTAAACAACCTCCTTTCTTCTTTAAAGAAGCTCAAAAAAATAGCTCCTGCCAGCAGACAGGAGCATAGAGTATCCCTAAAACAGACACCATAATACTAAGCTTCCTTACTGGCCTCTCTGGACTAGTTTAAAGGGCAAGCTACTTTCTCTAACCAGACTTTACCTGATCAGGCCAGCAATGTCAAGGGTTTTTTAACTTTTTTAAGAATTTGTCTGGAAAGGGTCATCTACATTCACTACTTCGGAACCTGTTTCTGCTAAAATGCGTCTTATGTCAGGG